>DATEEV010000122.1:0-3930 GCA_035281005.1 Microthrixaceae bacterium
CGGGCGAGCTCGACCATCTGATCAGCGCCGACGAGCTGCGGCGCCTCCCCGAGCTCGATGATGCGCGGATCGACGCGGCCGTCGATCGCCTGGGTGAGCTCGAGCAGCAGCTGTCGCGCAACCGGGCCGAGTTGCACCGGACCATCGACGAGGTGCAGGACGAGATCGTCGGGCGCTACCGGTCAGGCAGTGCCTCGGTCGACGATCTGCTCACCTGACGGAAGCGGAGCAGCCTGCGAGGGCATTCGCCGGACTCTGTTGCGCCGGCATTCGCCGGACCGTGTTGACCGGCTCGGTTGAGGATCGTGCTCGCGGACGTATTCGGTTCGTTCGCGGTTGTCGCGCTACCCTCGATCCCGTGAAGGAGGAGATCGACAAGCGTTGGCACGACCTCGGGGAGTTCATCCGCGAGCAGCGCAACGTCGGTCAGATGTCACTGCGGAAGCTCTCCGAGCTGGCCGGCGTCTCGAACCCCTACCTCAGCCAGATCGAGCGGGGTCTGCGCAAGCCGTCGGCCGAGATCCTCCAGCAGATCGCGCGCGCCCTCGAGATCTCCTCCGAGACCTTGTACGTGCGAGCGGGCATCCTCGACGAGCCCGACGGTACCCTCGACCTGGTGCGTGAGATCCGGCGCGATCCCCGCATCACCGAGGATCAGAAGAAGACGCTCGTGCGCATCTACGAATCGTTCTGCCGGGAGAACGAGATCCTGCCGATCGCCCAGCCGTGAGGCACGGGGGCAATCGGGCGGGAATCGACCGCCGGGACAAGGGGTTCCAACCGACGCTGTGACCACCGTGGCCATGCTCTCCATGCACACGTCGCCGCTGGCCCAGCCGGGTCAGGGCGACAGCGGTGGGATGAACGTCTTCGTGCGCGAGCTCGGGGCGTCGCTCGCCCAGGCCGGTGTCACGACCCGCATCTACACCCGGCGCCGAGACGCCGCGACGCCCGAGCGGGTCTCGGTCGAGCCGGGCCTCGAGGTCGTCCACGTCGCGGCGGGGGATCCCGATATGGCCAAGGAGGCCCTGCTGGGCGAGGTCGACACCTTCGCCGACGGCGTCGCCCGCGACATCAGCGAGCGGGGCGCGGACATCATCCACGCCAACTACTGGCTGTCGGGCGTGGCGGGGCACCGGCTCAAGCACGACCTGTCGTTGCCGCTGGTCTCGACCTTCCACACCCTGGCCCGCGTCAAGACCCACGCCGGCGACGTCGAGCCGGAGCGGCGCGCGGAGGCCGAGGCCGCGGTGATCGGTTGCTCCGACGCGATCACCGCGTCGAACCCGGTCGAGGTGCAGGAGCTCGTCGAGTGGTACGGGGCGGATCCATCGCGGATCGAGCTGGCCCCTCCCGGTGTGCATCACGCCTTCTTCTCACCCGGCGACCGCACCGGCGCGCGCCTGGCGCTCGGCTTCGACGACGCTCCGATCGTGTTGTTCGTCGGGCGCATCCAGCCGCTGAAGGGCCTCGATGTGGCAGTGGCGGCCCTCGGTCTGGTCCACGACGAGCGTGCTCGCCTGGTGGTGGTCGGCGGGCCCTCGGGCCGGGATGGCCAGCGCGAACGGGTCCGCATCCAGAGCCTGGTCGACGCATCGGGCCTCGGCGAGCGAGTCCAGTTCGTGCCGGCCCAGCCGCACCACACGCTGTCGACCTACTACCGGGCAGCCGACATGTGCGTGGTGCCGTCCCGGTCGGAGTCGTTCGGTCTCGTCGCGCTCGAAGCTGCCGCCTGCGCGATCCCCGTCGTCGCCGCGGCGGTCGGTGGGCTCTCGAGCCTGGTCGACGACGGTCGGACCGGCTTCCTCGTCGACGGTCGTGATCCGGCCGAATACGCCAAGCGCATCGACGAGCTGCTCGAGGACGACGCTCGGCGCGAGGCGATGGGCGGCGCCGCGGCGGTGCGATCCCATCTGTTCACCTGGTCGACGACGGCAGCACGCCTGCGGCGGGTCTACGCGGACCTGTCCTCCGCCCACTCGCTCGTCGAGTGCCGCTGAGGCCCGCGAGTACGACTGGTCAGCGGTGGAGCCCGATCCGTCCACACCCGAGGAGCTCGATGCCCTCGAGGCCCTGATCGATGCGTGGGCGGCCGAGCAGCTCGCCGAGAACCCCACCGTCGACGCGGTGGAGCGGGACACCGAGTCCGGTGATCGCCGCTGGTTCGTGCGCCTCCTCGGCGAGGAGAAGGCGGTGTTCTCGGTGTGGATCTGGCTTCGCCAGCGCTCGTTGCACGTCGAGACCTACTTCATGCCGGCGCCCGAGGAGAACCAGGCCCAGCTCTACGAGCACCTGCTGCGCCGGAACCTGCGGTTCTTCGGGTTCACGTTCGCGATCGGTCTCGAGGACGCGGTGTTCCTCGTGGCGCAGATCCCCAACGCGACGGTCACCGTCGACGAGCTCGATCGACTCCTGGGCTCGGCCTACGTCTACGTCGAACAGTGCTTCCGCCCTGCGATGCGGCTGGGGTACGCGTCCAAGTTCAAGGGCTGACGTTGGTCGCGCCCGCGGTAGGGCGAAAACCGATTCAGGTTTTCGTTGCATTTCATGTTCTTTCGATTTATCGTGCGCAGACACGCCGGAGGGTGCCTCAGCGGGTCGTCGGGGAAGCGGACCGTCGGAGCACCCTCCGGTCGCGTGCCGAGGAGTCGGACGCCGCGGGCGGGGCTGCCAGGCCGGCCATTCCTGGGAGACCATTAGGGTCCGGCACATGCATCGACTCCAGGTGATCGGCGGGGGGCGCATGGGTGAGGCCCTCCTGGCTGGGCTGCTCGGCTCGGGCTGGGCCGAGGCCGGTGACATCTGCGTGGTCGAGGCTGTTGCCGAGCGTCGAACCGCCCTGGAGGAGGCTCATCCGGGAGTGAACGTGTCCGCCGACCCGGTCGGTGCGGACGGCTCGATCGTGGCGGTGAAGCCCGGCGACGTGGAGGATGCGGTCCGTGACGCCGTCGCGGCCGGATCGGGCCGGGTCCTGTCGATCGCGGCCGGGGTGACCCTCGCCACCCTCGAATCCGCGGCCGGGCCGGGTGTGCCGGTCGTCCGGGCGATGCCCAACACTCCGGCCCTGGTCGGCACCGGTGCCGCGGCGATCGCAGCCGGCACCGACGCCGGCCCTGCGGACCTCGACTGGGCCGAGTCGCTGCTGTCGTCGGTGGGCACGGTGGTTCGAGTCGACGAGTCCTTGCTCGACGCGGTCACCGGTCTGTCCGGATCGGGCCCGGCCTACGTGTTCCTGGTCGCCGAGGCATTGATGGACGCGGGCGTGCTGGCCGGGCTGCCTCGCGACGTGTCGGTCGCCCTCGCGACCCAGACCCTTTTGGGCTCGGCGCGCCTCCTTGCGCTGTCCAGCGACGGGCCGGAAGCCCTCCGCGCCGCTGTGACCTCCCCGGGCGGCACCACCGCGGCCGGCGTGCGGGTTCTCGAGCAGCAGGGCGTGCGCGCCGCGATCCTCGACGCCGTCGTCGCGGCGCGGGATCGATCCAAGGAGCTCGGCTCGTGAGTGACGCGGGTCGCTTCGACAGCGCAGGCGCGAGCCTGCGCTTCGACACCGTCACGTTCCTCTCGGACTACGGCCGGATCGACGAGTTCGTCGGTGTCGTGCACTCGGTGATCCGTCAGATGGCGCCGGGCGTGGGGGTGGTCGACCTGACCCACGACGTGCCCGCCTTCGACGTCCGGTCCGCCGGGCTCACCCTCGCCCGGAGCGCGCAGTACGTGTGCCCGGGCGTGATCCTCGCCGTGGTCGACCCTGGGGTCGGCACACCGCGGCGACCCATCGCCGTCGAGGTCGCGGGAGGTCGGGCGGTGTTCGTGGGCCCTGACAACGGGCTGCTGGCCCCGGCGGTCGGCATGATCGGCGGGGCCGAGCGCGCCGTGGTGCTCGACCGGCCCGAGTACCACCTCGAGGCGCCCGGGCCCACCTTCGCCGGC
>DATEEV010000123.1:0-4276 GCA_035281005.1 Microthrixaceae bacterium
TACACCTTCGCCTCGGGCGGCCCCGAGAACCTTCCATGGGACCATCGGATCTCGACGTGGCCGTCGACCGACTCGTCGACCCCCGACGTCGAGCGATAGTTGGCGCGCCACGCGACAAGCGCTTGGCCTCCCGCACGAGCCTCGATCTCGAGAGATCGGAACGAGAAGTGCTGACGCCAGTCCCAGGGTGACGCGACTCGGAGCCTCAGTGGGGTGGTGCCGTCGGCGCCGAGCACGAAGTACGGGGCGCTCCCGATGCGCAGCAGCCGCCAGAGCATCGATTCCTCGAGTGAGGTGGTCGTGAGCTGCGAGCGCCAGAGCGCGGCGGAGCGCTCCGCCACCACCCTGACCATCCGTTGGTAGAGCTCCTCGCAACCCGTTGGCCAATCGCCTTGGAGATCTTGCGCGATCTGTCTGCGCTCGGCACGGCTCCTCGCGTCGAGGGATTTCGAGCTCGAAGGTCCCGAGAGATGGGGTCGCACCGCCTCGAAGAGCGCGTGGTGCTCGTCGCGTGCGACTTCGTCGAACCAGTTGGCGGACCGAACTCCCTGGCGGCCGAGGAGCAACCGGCGGAACAGGTGGGACGGGGACGGGTTCGCCAGAATCCTCGAGAGGTATTTGCAACTGACCAAGTAGACGTGGTCGACCCGCAGGTCGATCGGAGCGACCTCGTCACCGGGACTGCCATGGGGGCCGTGCCACTCGACGACACGCGGTGACCGGCCGCGCAGACCGTCCTGAGCCGCGAGGAGCGCTCGTCCGTTCTCGAATGCCGTGATCGCAGTCGCTGCAAACTTGGGCTGCTCGGCGAGCTCGCAGAACCGTGCCCAGGTCGTCTCGTCGACGCCCCGGATCTCCGGTGGCGTCATCGGCAGAGTGGTGTTGAGCTCGTAGGCGGCAATGGTGCCGAGACCAGTCGCGATCTCGGTCACCTTCGTCCGATCAGTCACGCTCCTGGTCCCGGAAGATTGGCGAGAGACGGATCTCGAACGATGCCTGCTCATCGGACAGGTCCGCACGGGTCCAGATCGGCTCGTCGGGATAGACGTCGAGCTCCTCGCCGGTCAGCAGCATCCATTCCGACACCGCCTCCACCCATTCCTCGTTGAGGAGGAGTTCGCGCATCCTGCCGAGCGGTTGGCCCTGATTGGCTCGCGGGCTCAGATTCGCGCACAGCTCGAGCGCCAGAACCCGGGCCATGACCGTCTCGTCCTCGGCCATGAAGACCTGTGGGACCTCACCTCGGACGACTGCGTAGGAAACGCGGCGTCCTTTGAACGGCTCGCCGCTTCGAGTGGCGGGGTGGCTCAAGAAGGTCAGTCCTTCTTCAGGAGCGTCCGGTATCCGACGCTCGCGAACTCCCTCAGCCGATCGAGCCCTGTGGGGTCTTGGAATCCGATGACGTCGAAGATCGGCGATTCGACGTGATCCTCCGAGCGTCGCATCAGCTTCAGAGCTGCTGCACCGCTCGATCCGGGCTGGGGTTGATCGGTGGTGATCAGCACCAACGGAACCCTGCTCTCGGGGCCGCTTCGTCGGCTCTGCCACTGGTGGATCACCGAAGCCTTCCCAAGCGCCTTCCAAAGGGTGTCGGTGCGCTTGAGGCCAGGACGACCACTGGTGAAAGCCCCCGACACGTCGAAGTACCACTCGTGATTGTCCTCGTCCTTCGCCACGAAGTTCACCTCGACGCCGCAGGTCAGCTTGACCTTTTCTCGAAGGTCGGTGAATCCCGCCCGCTCGAGTAGCTCACCGGCCAGTTCCTGGGCGCGCCGACCTTCGCGAACCGCTCGAGCCTGGAAGTCGAGGTCCTCCGAGCTCGAATCGTCCTTCGTCCGGATCGGGTCGAGCTGAGGTCGCTTGGGGCGATCATGGGTGGCTGCGAGCTCGTCCTCGATCCGCACCAGGGCGCGAGCCTGATAGTCGGGGTCGAGCTCGTATCCCACGAAGTGGCGGTCGTTCCGGATCGCTGCGATGGCGGTGGTTCCGGATCCCATGAACGGGTCGAGCACCAGGTCGTTCGCGTAGGTGTAGAGGTTGATCAGCCGCTGCGGTAGCTCGACCGGGAACGGCGCCGGGTGGTTCACGCGAGTGGCGCTCTCCGCCGGGAACTCCCAGACGTCGAGCGTGAAGTCGAGGAACTCGTCGCGGAAGATCGTGGCGGTCGATGGGTAGTTGTTCCGAGCTCGCTCCTTCTTGGGCATCGCTCGGTCCAGTCGCCCCTTGGACGCGACCACGATCCGCTCGGTCAGGTCGCGGAGCACGGGGTTTCCCGGCTGCTGGAACGTCCCCCATGCCGTCGAGTTCGTTGCCCCCGCTGCCTTGTGCCAGATGATCTCGCCTCGAAGCCAGAGATGCAGGTCGTCCTGCAGGATGCGGATCACGTCGGACGACAGTGAGCGGTACGGCTTTCGACCGAGGTTCGCGACGTTCACCGCGATCCGGCCCCCGGGTTCGAGCACGCGCTTGCACTCGGCGAACACCGCCCGGAGCATGTCGAGGTACTCGAGGTACGAGCTCGGCACCTCCCCGCGGGTCATGTCCTCCTCATAGGCCTTGCCGGCGAAGTACGGCGGTGAGGTCACCACGAGGGCGACCGAGTCGTCCGGGATCCTCGACATGTCCGACGCGTCACCGAGGATGATCTCGTTCTTGAGGTCTTCCGGAGGGTGAGCTGGCACACCGTCCAGATCGAACTCGGGCATCTCGAAGCGGGCGTAGAAACCCGACGAGTCGTGGCTCTCGCGGCGCGAGACCCCGAACGACGAGGTGGATGTGGGCCGACGCGGCTTCCTGGGAGGTCTCGGCTCGGCCACGGGGGGAGTCTACGGAAGCGCCCCGACAGCGAACGTGTCCCGCCTCTCCACCGCCACGGCGGGCTTCGCACCGACACCCGCGCGTTCCGGCGGCACCCGCCGGTAGTCTCGCCGCCCATGATCACCGCCGCACAGGCCCGAGCCACGATCGAGCGCTACGTCGACCGCCACACCGCCGGCGACATCGACGGCATCCTCGAGTGCTTCAGCGCCGATGCGGTGGCCGAGGACCCCGTCGGCACGCCGCCGCACGTGGGTCGCGACGCCTTGCGGACGTTCTTCGAGGGCACCCACGCACTCTGTGACCGCCTCGATCTCGAGCTCACCGGCACGATCCGGGTGGCGGGGGCGAACGCGGCGTTCCCGATGAAGGCGAACAGCCACATCGGCGACGACGTGATCAGCGTCGAGATCATCGACGTCATGACGTTCGACGACGACGGCCGCATCACCACCATGAAGGCGTACTGGGGCTTCGAGTAGCGGCCGGCGCCAGCCTTCAGACGGCGGCGATGGCGTCGAGGATGTCCAGCTCCGCCGCGCGTTTGGCCGGTCGGCGCGCGGCGATCAAACCGGCGAGTGCACCGCCGACGACGATCACCGACAGCGTCGCCCACGGCAGGGTCGTCCCGACTCCCCGGTCGGAGAAGCCGCTCACGAACGCCATCGCCAGCAGCACTCCCATGGCCAGACCGAGCATCGTGCCGAACAGCGAGATCACCGCCGCCTCCCACCGCACCGCCTGGCGCACCTGACGTCGCTCCATGCCGATCGCTCGCAACAGGCCGAGCTCGCGGGTCCGCTCGTACACCGACATCGACATCGTGATCGAGATGCCGAAGACCGCCACGATGACCGCGAGGAGCAGCAGCACGTAGATGATGTTGAGGAATGCCTCGAGCTGTTCGGTCCGCTCGTCGATGAACGACCCGACGTCGTTGACGCTCGCCACCGGTGCCACCGGCGTGACGACCTCCTCGATCGCCTTCTGCACCGTCGCCAGGTCGGTGCCCGGCACGGACTTCGCGTACAGCGTGTTCACGACCCGGAACTGGGTGTTAGAGATCTCGTCGAACGTGGCCGACGTGACGACGTACTGGGCATTGCCGGGAGGGCCGAACGGTTGGTCGTAGGTCGTCGCGAGTCGGTACTCGCGCTCCCCGACCTCCGGGGACCACAGCCGCACCGTGTCGCCGATCTCCCAGCCGTTGTCCTCGGCCACGGTGTCCTGCACGGAGACCGTGCCGTCGACGATCGCATCTTGGGACGGCACGACGTTGCCGATGTCGACGAGCTGGAAGTACGTCGACGGGTCGATCCCGATGAGGAACCCTTCCTCGCCGGCCGGCCCGCTGGCTCCGACGCCGCTGTCGCCGGTCGGATCGGCGGCGATCTCCTCCGCCGGGCGCGCCGCGGCCTCGAGGCCCGCGACCGAATTGAGCACCCGGGTGGGGCCGAAC
>DATEEV010000124.1:0-3278 GCA_035281005.1 Microthrixaceae bacterium
TACGCGTTCGTCGGGATCGGGGTCGGCTTCGCCGGGACGCCCGCGTCGCACTCGCTCACCGGTTCGGTGCCCGTCAAGCGGGCCGGGATGGCGTCGGGAACGGCAGATCTCCAGCGTGACCTCGGCGGGGCGATCATGCAGTCGATCTTCGGTGCGCTGCTGACCGCGGGCTACGCGTCCGCGGCGGCTGCGGCGATCAGCTCCTCATCCGACGCTGCGGACATCAGCTCCAGCGTGCAGTCGGAGCTCACGAAGTCGTTCTCGAGCGCGGCCGACACCGCGTCCCAATATCCGCAGTACTCGACCCAGATCGTCGCGGCCGCGAAGAGCTCGTTCCTCGACGGCGCGGACTGGGCCTATGCCGCTGGCATCGTCGCCGTCCTCATTGGTGCCGCCGTGGTGTTCTTCATGTTCCCGCGCAAGACCGACGAGGTTGCATTGCTCGCGGAGTATCACCGCGTCGACTCGGCGTAGCCGACCTGAGGCTCACGGCAACGCCGGATCTACAACTCGAACAACAGGTGGTGGCTGAGGTCGCCCTCGAGGTCGATGTGGATCTCCCGGGTGTCGAAGGACCACCGGCCGTCGACGCGTCGGAAGGTGTCGCGGTACCGGCCCGCGATGATCGGCTGGAGCGCCAGCGCGTCGGTCTGTTGGAAGACCGTGTAGTACGAGCGTGCTGCGGCGGTGTCGCCGTCGATCGTGACGGCGACGTTGGTGGTCACGTGCTTGGTGCGCGGCGTGCCGTCGTCATAGAGGCGCGTCGCGTTCTCGTACAGGCCGCGCACCTGGTCGACGCCTTCGAACACCACGCCCGGTGCGGCAACGAGTCGACCATTGCGGAACAGCTCGGCCACTCCCGCCAGGTCGCCGGCGTCGATGCGCTCGGCGTAGGCGTAGACAAGGTTCTCGATCTCTCGGCCGTCGTCGGGCATGGGCGGGGATGATAATGATGCGCTGTGGCGACGGGACCGGGGGACGCGTTCGACGAGCAACGCCTGCTGGCGTCGGCCCGCAAGTCGGCGGGTTCCGAGGACTTCGGCGACGAGCCGTTCCTCGAGCCGTTGCAGGTGCTGTTGGACTCGCTCCGGTCGGCCCCGCTGAACGACCTCGGTGCGATGATCATGCGAGGCACGCTGATGCGCAGCCTCATCCAGCGGCTGCGGGCTCATGCCTGGTGGAGCGAGCACCCCGAGATCCTCGCTGAGCCGATCGAGGCCCCGATCGTAGTGGTGGGCATGATGCGGTCCGGCACCACGCTGCTCCAGCGGGTGCTCGCGAGCGACCCTCGCCTCTCCTGTGCCTACGGGTGGGAGGTCGGCGAGCCGTCGCCCCGTCCCGGCTGGGATCCCGCGGCGGAGGACCCCCGCATCGCCGACGCCGAGGCGCGCGAGGAACAGACCCGCACCTTCGCCGCCGAGCTGTTCGCCATCCACCCCACCTACGTGCACGAGGCCGAGGAGGACATCGTCTTCCTGGCCGATGCCTTCCTCTCGCACATCCCCGAGGCGTCGTGTGACGTTCCCCGCTACCGGTCGTGGATCGACACCCAGGACTTCGCCCCGGCCTATCGGTGGCTGCGACGGATGCTCCAGCTGCTGCAGTGGCAGAAGCGGCTGCGCGGTGAGTCTCCGCGACCGTTCGTGCTCAAGACCCCGGCGCACCTCGGGTACCTCGACACCCTCCTCGCCGAGTTCCCCGACGCCCACATCGTCCACACCCACCGTGACCCCGTCGACGTGATCCCCTCCGGAGCGTCGCTCAACACCACGTTGTGGCGAACCCACTGCGATGTGGTCGACCCGCACGAGGTCGGGCGCCAGTGGCTCGAGCGGATGGGATGGACCTGTGACCGTGCGATGGCGGCGCGGACGCGAATCCCGGCGGAGCAGGTGAGCGACGTCGCATTCGCGGACGCGGTGGCCGATCCGATCGGCGCGGCCGCGACGATCCTCGACGCGGTCGGGCTCGAGGCCACCGACGAGTCGGCGGCCGCGATGGAGGTGTGGATCGCACAGGACCGCAAACGAGAGGCGTTGCCGGTCCACCGCTACTCCGCCGAGGACTTCGGGCTCACCGCGGCACAGATCCGGGAACGTTTCGCCGACTACGACCGACGGTTTCTCTAGTCGAGGAGCGGAGGCGAAGAAGCCCGAGGCGCAGCCGAGGGCGAGCCTGAGCCGGAGCGACGAGGCCATCAAGATCTTGGGGTGTGCGAGGCTGCGCGGATGCAGGGACATCCGGTGGCGACGGCCGAACAACACGAGCACGAGAAGGCCGCGCTGCGGCTCTGGGAGCATCCGGTGGTCGCCGAGGCACGCGAGGCCGTTCGGACCGACTGGCTGGAGAAGCAGCAGCCGTCGCCGGTGATGAGGGACTGCTTCGACTGGGCCTTCGAGGAGGTGATGTTCTCGGCCACCATCTGGTCGTCGAACCAGGATCCCCGCCATCCGAAGGTCACCTGCATCACGCGCCTCGAGCACGACCTCGACGGCCGGCGCATCCCGGGCACCCGTTGGGGCATCGACAACCCCGACTCGATCTACCGGGTGATCCCGATCTCGGGTGACGAGCGCTACGAGATCCGGGGCCGGGTGGGCGCGAACCGGATGACCGAGAACTACTTCACGCTGTGGGACGCCACCATGGGCACCGAGGGCCTGCTCGACGGCCACGACCTGGTGACCGAGGCCGACGGCTCGTTCGTGGTCACCGTCGACGCCGATCCGGCCGGTGGTCGCCCGAACCACGTGCAGTCAGCCCCCGCCGCGCACGAGTTCTACATCCGCGACGTGATGCTCGACTGGGCGCTCGACGACCCCAACTGGCTCGAGATCGTCCGTCTCGGGCCGCCCCCGTCGACCGCGCCGCTCACCGATGACGAGCAGGCGAAGCGGACCGCGGAGTACATGTGGAAGTTCGCCGACTTCAGCCATGGCCTGGCGAAGGGGATGACCATGGGGAAGCCCAACCGGTTCCACCTCGCGTACTCGGCGGACAAGGGTGGGGCGTTGCGCAACCAGGTCTACGTCGGCGGTCATTTCCGCCTCGACGACGACGAGGCGTTCGTGATCGACGTGAACGATGGCGGGGCGGCGTACTTCACGGTGCCGATCTCGAACGTGTGGGGTACGACCATGGGGATCATGGACCGCACCGGCAGCCTCAACAAGGCCCAGTCCGAGCCCAACGCGGACGGGACCTGGACCTACGTGCTGTCCAACGCCGACCCCGGGGTGCACAACTGGGTGGACCCGTGCGGGCTCACCGAGGGCATC
>DATEEV010000125.1:0-14785 GCA_035281005.1 Microthrixaceae bacterium
CGGCGTCCACGGGCCTTCCGGGCTGACTGCGGCGCGGACGATGACACGGTCGGTGAAGCCCGGCCACGGGCTGTACACCATCACGTACAGGTCATGGACGTCGTCGTAGGTCACCGACAACGACGCGACCGGGTGGTTCACGCCTGCGGGCGCGGGCGGCATCGTGATGGCCGCGTTCACGTCGTTCGCTCCCCAACCCGAACCGTTCCAGTACGAATAGGCGCCGAGGACATGGGCCTGGCTGGGCTGCACGCGTGCGATGTGGCACGGGCCGTAGGCATCAGGCCAGCCGCCGCCGACGGGACCGTCGCAGGTGTATGCGTAGAGCAAGCCATCGGTGGGGTCGATCACCGCGGCGCTGCCGTAGGTCCGGGTCGGCCGGAGCTGCTGGTTGACGACGGTGCCGACGATCGGCTGGTCGACCGGGGGAGAGAACCGGTTGTAGGCCCAGCGCACGACCGCGATGCCTCGGCTCTCGGTGCCGAACTCACCGATGCAGACGTTCTCCATGTACGCGATCACGAGGTCGTTCTGAGCGACGGCACTGAGCGGCCACATGGCTTGATGCGGCTTGTCGCCGGGGCAGCCCAGGTCCTGCACCGGTGTCGCGAATCGAGGCGGCTGTGAGGTCCACGCGTCGCGGGTGACCGCTGGCTGACCCGGAGCGGCCCAGGCGGCGGTCCCGAACACGAAGTACTTGAAGTTGCCCGCGGCGTCCTTCTCGGCGGAGTCGCCGAACAGCCACAGCGTCGACCCGTCGGAGAGCTTGACGCTCACCCCGCCGTCGCGATCGACGAGTGAGTACGGATGACCCGGCAACGGCGCGACCGTGGTGGGCGGACCGGCCTCACCCCCGGTGCCGGCGCCCGGGGTCTGTCCGGATCCGACCACGACCGTGCCGCACCGCCAGGCGCGATCACCCGACACGCCGGCGACGCTGCCCGGTCGGTCGATCGCGGTGACGCACACCGAATGGGATCCCGGCGCCAGGCCCGTGCGTTGGATCGAGAAGTTCGGCGACGCCGTACCGGTGGTCGGCGTTCCATCGACCGAGACCTGGATCGTGACCGGGCCCCCGTCGGGGTCGGTCACCGAACCGGTGACCCTCACCCCGTTGGCGAGCGGCACGATCGAAGGGACGTTGCCCTGCGGCCGGCGGTCGGCGAGTTGGGCGGTGCGACAACCGAGGGATCGATCGAGGCCGTAGCCACGGTTCGAGATCGTGGCGCAGATCGTGTGCGGGCCGGGCTCGAGGCCGGTGAAGTTCGCGTGGAAGCCGCTGGTGGCGACACCGTGCGCCGCGCCGACGTCGGGACGTTGGTCGGTGGCAGCGACGGTGACCACGACGGGATCGACCAGGTCGGAGCGCCGCGCCGTGACCACGACCGTCGCCGGGCCTCCCGCGTCGGGGTCGATGGCCCAGCCCTGCGCGAGCAGCCCGGACCCGGACGGGGTGACGTTGTCGAGCACGCCGAACGGGTGGACCGCATACCCGTTGACCCACTGGCAGCCCAGGTTCTTGTCTGCGCCGTCGAAAAGATTGAGACCGGTCGCGCAGACCCAATGCGCGCCCGGCGTCAGAGGCACCGAGACGTCGAAGCCGTGCGACGCGCCGTAGGTGGGGAAGAAGAGGCCCACGTCCGCGCGCGGCACCATCGCGCGCACCTGCGCGGTCGGAACGCCATCGACGTCGATGCGGACCTCGTTGGGGATCCACGTCTGCACGTCGAGTGTCCAGCCCGCGACCGACGCACGGTCGCCGTAGGAGGTGACCGCATCGAGCCGGCCGATCGGATCGGCGCTACCGACGTCGACGATCGTGCACCCGAGGATGCGGAAGAAGAACCCGGCCCCGACGTTGACCGCGGCGACGCAGACGAAGTGGCGACCCGGCGGAACCGGGCCGGAGCGGACGTCGAAGCCGCGGAACGCCGAGGTTCGCATGGCCCTCGCGACATCGGGTCGGTAGCCGTTCGCGGCGTGACCCGTGATCGTGCGGTCGACCCCGAGGATGATGCCGGCCGGTGCCGCGGTGTCGGGGTCGAAGGCCCAGCCGGTCGCCCGGATCGTGCCGCCTTCGACGCGGACCGAGTCGACGGCGCCCACCGGGTAGCGCACCGGTGCCGGTCGCCGGCGCGGCGCGGCGTGCGCCTCGGGCACGACGATGAGGGACAGGAGCATTCCCACCAGTACGAGCCCGACGCCCCCCAACGAGCCGTACCGAGGGCGCATCCCGTATGGGGTGCGTCCACGCATGGGGGCTCAGGCTAGGGGGCTGGGGCCTGATCGTCAGATCGCGGCCAACCGTTCCTCAACTGTTTCCCGGATCGATCACTGCGGGCCGCGGGAACGGTCGCCCGTGAACGCTGCTTTCAGCCCTGCGTCGTGCCGGCCCCGAGTGCCGCCGGCAGTCGATCGCGCCACGCGGTGACCGCGTCGCTGAGGGCGACGTCGAGGAGGTCCTTGACGGCGAGGCGGTCTCCCATGGCCGCGCCGAGCTGGGTCGTTGCCACCCCGTGGGCCTCACACACGTCGAGCACCACACGGGCCCGGTCGGGGGTCACGCAGACGACGACCCGGCCTGCGCCCTCGCCGAAGAGGGCGGCGTGGTCCTCGACGCGAGCCAGGCGGAAGCCCACACCCGATCGGACCGCCATCTCCGCGAGCGCGAGACCCAGCCCACCGCTGGACACGTCGTGCGCGCCCGCGATCAGACCCGATGTCACGAGCTCGCGCACGACGCCGGCGGTGGTGGCGACCGCGGCGAGGTCGAGCGGTGGCAGCGAACCGTCGCGGTGCCCGCGGTTCCACGCCCACAGCGATCCCGAAAGTCCCGTGGCCGAGCCTCCGATCAGGATGAGGCGCCCGCCATCGACCAGGCCCACACCCGGAGGCCGGGTGGTGAGGTCGTCGACCAGTCCGAGCGTCGCCACCACCGGGCTGGGATCGATGTCGCGACCGCGGCTCTCGTTGTAGAGGCTGACGTTGCCGCCGATGACCGGCAGGCCGAGCTCCTGACAGGCCTCGGCCATCCCGTCGATCGCCTCCGAGAGCTGCCACATGACCTCGAGATGTTCGGGGTTGCCGAAGTTCAGGCAGTTGACGAGCGCCATCGGCCGCGCTCCGGCCACGGAGAGGTTCATGACCGACTCGGCCACCACCGACGCGGTGCCGGCGCGAGGATCGATCGCGCACCACCGGTGGTTGCCGTCGCAGGACAGGGCGATGCCACGGCCGGTGTCGAGGCCGGTGTCGGGATGCTTGAGTCGCAACACGGTGGCGTCGCCACCGGGGCCCTCGACCGTGTTGAGAAACAGGTGGTGGTCGTACTGCGACCACACCCACGAGGTGTCGCAGAGCATGTCGACCAGGTCGGCGCCCGGGTCCGCGGGAGCGGGCAGCGATTCGGCCGACCGCTCCCGACGCTCGGCGAGGTCGGCGGGCTGGGCGCGAGGTCGGTCGTAGAGCGGTGCATCCTCGTGCAGCGACGCGGCCGGCACGTCACCCAGCACCGTGGAGTCGGGGCCCGGCCCGTCGAGGATGCGCAGCGCCGAGCCCTCGGTGACGGTGCCGACGACCGCGGCCCGTACGTCCCAGCGTTCGCAGATGGCGAGCACCTCGTCGAGGTCCGCCGGGGCGACGATCGCGAGCATCCGTTCCTGGGACTCCGAGGTGAGCACCTCGAAGGGCTCCATGCCCGGCTCGCGCGTCGGGACCGCGGACACGTCGACGTCCATCCCGACGCCGCCGCGACTCGCCGTCTCGCTGGTGGCACAGGTGAGACCCGCGCCGCCGAGGTCCTGGATGCCGACGACGAGGCCGGCGTCCAACAGCGCGAGGCAGGCCTCGATGAGGCGCTTCTCCTCGAACGGGTCACCGACCTGCACCGACGGGCGCTTGTCGGCATCGGCCCCGTCGTCGCCGAATCCGGCGGACGCGAGCACCGACACGCCACCGATGCCGTCGCGGCCCGTGCTCGACCCGAGCAGCACCGCCAGGTTGCCCACACCGGACGCCTGGCCCAGCACCAGTCGGTCGTGGGGCAGCACGCCGAGGCAGAACACGTTGACCAGCGGGTTGTCCTGGAAGGTCTGGTCGAAGACCACTTCACCGCCGACCGTCGGAACCCCCACCGAGTTGCCGTAGCCGGAGATTCCGGACACCACTCCTTCGGCGATCCATCGGGACCTGGCGTCGTCGAGCGGCCCGAAACGGAGCGGGTCCATCAGTGCGATCGGGCGAGCTCCCATGGTGAAGATGTCGCGGAGGATCCCGCCGATGCCCGTCGCCGCTCCCTGGTACGGCTCGATCGCGGATGGATGGTTGTGGCTCTCGATGCGCATCGCGATGGCGATGCCATCACCGACGTCGACCACGCCCGCGTTCTCACCCGGGCCGACCATCACCCACGGCGCCTCCGTCGGCAGTCGTTTGAGATGGATCCGCGACGACTTGTACGAGCAATGCTCGGACCACATCACCGAGAACATCGCGAGCTCGAGGTGATTCGGTGCCCGGCCGAGGATCCGCTCGATGTCCTCGTACTCGTCGTCGGTGAGCCCGAGGGCTCGGTGGACGGGGGGGTCCGGGGCGTCCGCCATGCCACCGAAGCTAGTCGGCACGACATCAGGCCCGGACTGCCGCCAATCTCACCTCGGCAGAAGGCTGAAGAGTCGGCCCTGAATAGTTGGTATTGAATGATCGTCTTTTCACTCCTTGCATGGCCGGTCGAATCCTGATCGGATGGATCACATGCCAGCCAAGAAGACACGGGCCATCTCCGACGACCACAAAGCCGCAATGGCAACGGGTCGAACCGAGAGCGCAACGGTCAAGCGCTACCTCACTGCGCTCGAACAGAACCGGCCCAAGCGAGGCCGGAAGCGCACCCCTGATTCGGTCAAGAAGCGGCTGGTCGCGATCGATGCTGCAATCGACGCCGCCGATCCGTTGCAGCGCCTCAACCTGATCCAGGAGCGCAAGGACCTCAGCTCCGAGCTCGAGGCGGCGGGTACGACGGTCGACGTGTCCGCGCTCGAGGCCGAGTTCGTGAAGGTCGCCGCCGCCTACGGCGAGCGGAAGGGCATCACGTACGGAACGTGGCGCGAGGTCGGGGTGTCGGCGGAGACCCTGAAGAAGGCCGGCGTCGCCCGCACCCGAGGCTGATCAGGTGCCGACCCGCGCGCCGGCGGCCACCAGCAACGACGAGAGCAGCACGCGACCGTCGACCGAGCCCAACAGCTCGTGACTCGCCCGTTCGGGATGGGGCATGAGCCCGACCACGTTGCGACCCTCGTTGCAGATGCCGGCGATGTCGTCGATCGATCCGTTGGGATTCTCGACGTATCGAACCACGACCCGATCGTCGCTCCGCAACGCGGCCAGCGTGTCGGCCGAACAGGTGTAGTTCCCCTCGAAGTGATTGATCGGGATCGACAGCACGTCACCCACGGTTGCCTGATTCGTGAGTGACGAGTTCGTCGTCTCGACCCGCAATTCCGTCATGCCACACCGGAATTTCAGCCCTGCGTTCTTCTGCAACGCGCCCGGGAGCAGGCCGGCCTCGGTCAGCACCTGGAAGCCGTTGCAAATGCCCACCACCGGGCCCCCGTCGGCGGCGAACTTCGCGACCGCGGCCATGATCGGCGAGAACCGGGCGATCGCCCCCGGGCGGAGGTAGTCGCCGTGGGCGAAGCCGCCGGGGACGATGACCGCATCGACCGCACCGAGCTCGACCGAGCGGTGGAAGAGGATGTCCGCCTCGCCGCCGAGTGACCGGACGGCTTCGACGCAGTCGAGCTCGCAGTTGGAGCCGGGGAAGAGGACGACGCCGACGCGGGCCGTCACGTCAGCCCGCCACCACGGCCGACTCGCTCACCGTCACCGTCGCGTCCTCGATCACCGGGTTGGTGAGGAAGCGGGCGCACAGGTCGTCGACCTCGGCCCGGGCCGCCGCGGCATCGGCCGCGTCGATCACGAACCGGATGTTCTTGCCCACCCCGACCTCGCGGATGCCGTCGAAGCCGAGGGTCGGCAACGATCGCTCGATGGTGGCGCCCTGCGGATCTGCCACTCCCGCCTTGAGGTGAACCTCCACCACGACGTCGAAGGTCATGGCCTCAACTCTCCCACACGGCAAGGGTGGTCGTGGTCAGGGCCAGTCCGCGATCGATCGCCCTGAGATCCGCTCGTAGGCCTCGATGTAGCGGGCCGACGTCGCAGCCACGACGTCCGCCGGAAGTGGTGGCGGTGGCGGTTGCTTGGGCCAGTCGAGCGAGTCGAGATAGTCGCGCACCGGCTGCTTGTCGAAGCTCGGCGGCGTGGTCCCGGGCCGCCACTCGTCCACGGGCCAGAACCGTGACGAGTCGGGCGTCATCACCTCGTCGGCCACCACCAGCCGGCCGTCGATCAGGCCCAGCTCGAACTTGGTGTCGGCGATGATGATCCCCCGCGCGGCCGCGATCGCCGCGCCGCGACCGTAGAGCTCCATCGACATCGTGCGCGCGGCCTCGGCCAGCTCCGCGCCCACCAGGTCGACCGCCGCGTCGAACGAGATGTTCATGTCGTGGCCCTCGGTCGCCTTCGTCGACGGGGTGAACACCGGCTCGGGCAGCTGCGACGACTCCTCGAGGCCCGCTGGGAGCGCGGAGCCGTGCATGGTGCCCTCGGCCCGGTACTCCTTCCACGCCGATCCGGAGAGATAGCCCCGCACGATGCACTCGATCGGCAGCATGTCGGCGCGCCGGCACAGCATCACCCGGCCCCGGAGCTCGTCGACCGACTCCCCGGTCACTCCGTCCATCTCGTCGACGTCGACCGAGATCAGGTGCGAGGGCGCGTCCAACTCCTCGAACCAGAACGCAGAGATGGCGGTGAGCACCCGACCCTTCTGGGGGATCGGCTCCTCCATGATCACGTCGAAGGCGGACATCCGGTCCGAGGCCACCATCAGGAGGCGGCCGTCGCCGGCGTCGTAGATGTCGCGGACCTTGCCGGAGTAGAGGTGGGGAAGCTCGATGGGCACGGCGACGGGCAGCCTTCTTGAGGTGGTCGGGATCAGCCGATGGGATCGTCAGAGGATGGGCGCCGGTTGGTGGGCCGCCGCGTCGGGGTCGGTGGCGACGACGGCCTCGACCCGCTCGACGAACGACGCGATCTGTCGACCTGCGTTGCCGACGAACTCGATCGGGTCGGCGAGCACGGACTCGAGCTGGTCGCGCGACAGACCCAGGCGCGGATCGGCGGCCAACTGCTCGACGAGGTCCGAGCCTGATCCGCGGCCGTCGCGCATCTCCAGCGCGACCTGCACCGCGTGGGTCTTGATCACCTCGTGCGCCTCCTCGCGCCCGACTCCGGCACGGACTGCCGCGACCAGCATCTTCGTGGTCGCGAGGAACGGCAGGTAGCGGTCGAGCTCGGCGTCGATCACGGCGGGGAACGCCCCGAAGTCGTCGAGCACCGAGACGAAGGCCTCGTACGCGCCGTCCGCCGCGAAGAAGGCGTCCGGCAGGGCGACGCGCCGCACCACCGAGCACGAGACGTCGCCCTCGTTCCACTGCTCGCCCGAGAGCCCGGTGACCATCGTCTGGTAGCCGGCCAGGACGTGGCGGAACCCGGTGATCCGCTCGCAGGTACGGCTGTTCATCTTGTGGGGCATCGCGGAGGAGCCGACCTGACCGGGGCGGAACCCCTCGGTCGCGAGCTCGTGGCCGGCCATGAGGCGGATCGTCGTGGCGAGGCTCGCCGGGCCCGCCACGGCCTGCACCAGCGCGCCGACCACCTCCAGGTCGAGCGAGCGGGGGTAGACCTGACCGACGTTGGTGAGGGTGGAGGTGAACCCGAGATGGCGTGCGACTTCGGCCTCGAGCTCGTCGACGGCGGCCTCGTCGCCGAGCAGGTCGAGCTGGTCCTGTTGCGTGCCGACCGGGCCCTTGATCCCGCGCAGCGGATACCGCTCGAGGAGTGAGTCGATGCGGGCCAGGGCCACCAGCACCTCCTCGCCCGCGTTCGCGAACCGCTTGCCCAGCAACGTCGTCTGCGCAGCGACGTTGTGGGTTCGAGCGGTGAGCGGCTGGCCCTCCCACTCGACGGCGAGTCGAGCCAGCCGGGCGAGTGCCGCCACCATCCGCGACCGGATCAGCCCGAGACCGGCACGGACCTGCATCTGTTCGACGTTCTCGGTCAGGTCGCGCGACGTCATGCCCTTGTGGATGTGCTCGTGACCCGCGAGCTCGCAGAACTCGTCGATGCGTGCCTTCACGTCGTGTCGCGTGACCCGCTCGCGGGCCGCGATCGCCGTGAGGTCGACCTGGTCGACCACGGCTTCGTACGCCTCGACCACGCCGTCGGGAACGTCGACTCCGAGGCGGCGCTGGGCCCGCAGCACCGCCAGCCAGAGCCGTCGTTCGAGCACCACCTTGCGCTTCGGCGACCACAGCTCGGCCATCTCCGGGCTGGCGTAACGGGCCGCCAACACGTCCGGAACCAAGGGGCTCGTGGGGCCGAGATCGCTCACGACCCCTTCCTAGCCGTTACGGCCCGAGCGAAAAGTCCGAATTGCCTCACTTCGCTACGTGGCGCACTGGCGACGCCAGCTCCGCTTCGCTACGTGGCGATGTCGGTCCGGTGGTGCATGCCCGGCCACGAGATCGCCGCGACCCCCGCATAGGCGCGGGCCCGGGCCGCGGCGAGGGTCGGGCCCGATCCGCACACGTTCAGCACGCGACCGCCCGCGGTGACCAGTCGGCCGTCGGCGTCGGTGGACACGCCCGCGGCGAAGACGGTCACCCCCTCGATCGCGTTGGCGGCGTCGAGGCCGTCGATCACATCGCCGGTGCGCGGCGCGTGCGGATAGCCCTCCGACGCGCACACCACGGTGACCATGTGGTCGTCTCGGAACGTCGGCTCGTCCCGCAGCTCGCCGGCCGCCGCCTGCGCCAACAGGTCTCCCAGGTCACTCGAGAGCCGGGGCACCACGACCTGGCATTCAGGATCGCCGAAGCGCACGTTGAACTCGATCGTGCGCGGGCCTTCCGGGGTGATCATCAGCCCGGCGTAGAGGATGCCCCGGTAGTCGATCCCGCGGGCTCGCAGCGCGGCCAGCGTGGGCTCGACGATGCGGTCCATCACGTCGCCCACCACGTCGTCGGCCGCGAAGCCCACGGGCGAGTACGCTCCCATCCCGCCGGTGTTCGGTCCCTCGTCGTGGTCGGCGACCCGCTTGAAGTCCTGCGCCGGAGCGAGGGGCACCGCGCGGCGGCCGTCGCACACCGCGAGCAGCGACAGCTCCGGGCCGGTGAGCCCTTCCTCGATCACGAGGGTGCGGCCGGCATCGCCGAAGGCAGCGCCGGACAGATAGTCACCGACCGCGTTGCGGGCCTCGGGCAGCGACTGGGTCACGAGCACGCCTTTGCCGGCCGCGAGCCCATCGGTCTTCACGACGTAGGGCGGCGTCTGTCGGTCGAGGTAGGCGAGTGCGGCGTCGTGGTCGGAGAACGTCGCGTGACTCGCGGTCGGGACGCCGGCCTCGACGAGGAGGTCCTTCATCCACGCCTTGGATCCCTCGAGCCGGGCGCCGTCGGCGCCCGGACCGAAGACCAGGCGACCATCCGCGCGCAGCCGGTCGGCGAGCCCCGCGACCAGGGGCACCTCCGGACCGATCACGTAGAGGTCGGCGTCGATCGACCCGGGGTCGTCGGGCACCGAGCGCGGGATCCCGGGGTTGCCCGGGGTCACGACCACCTCGGCCCCACGCGCCAGCACATGGGCCAGCGCGTGCTCGCGTCCGCCGCTGCCGACCACGCACACCTTCATGAGCGCCTCATCATGTCAGGTGATCAACCCCCCGAAGCCACGAGAGGGGTCTGTCAGACGGGGAACTGCACATACTGCTCGCGCCCCGGGCCGGTGCCCACGAAGCCGATGGGCACCCCCATCTGCGACTCGAGGAACGACAGGTAGTCCCGCGCCGCGGCCGGCAGCCGGTGGATCTCGGTGACCTCGGTCAGGTCGCACTCCCAGCCGGGCAGCTCCTCGTAGATCGGCACCGCGCGATGCAGGTCCGACTGGTGGTACGGCAGGTGCTCGTGACGGACGCCGTCGACCTCGTAGGCGACGCACACCTTCAACGTCGGGAACGTATCGAGGATGTCGAGCTTGGTGATCGCCACCTCGCTCAGCGAGTTCACCCGCACGGCATGGCGCAGCATGACCGCGTCGAACCACCCGGGCCGCCGGCGCCGGCCGGTGTTGACCCCGTACTCGTGACCCCGGTCGACCAGCAGGTCGCCCACGTCGTCGAGGAGCTCGGTCGGGAACGGCCCCGAGCCGACCCGGGTGCAGTACGCCTTGGCGATGCCGATGACCCGGTCGATGTGTCGCGGGCCCACGCCCGCGCCCACACAGGCGCCCCCCGCGATCGGGTTGGACGACGTGACGAAGGGATAGGTGCCGTGGTCGAGGTCGAGGAACGTCGCCTGAGCCCCCTCGAACAGCACGTGCTCGCGCCGCTCGAGGGCCTCGTGCACCAGGCCGACCGTGTCGGTGATGTACGGCTCGATGCGCGGCGCGACCTCGCCGAGATACCGATCCGCCAGCTCGTCGGGATCGAACCCGAGGCGGTTGTAGACCTTGGCCAGCACGAGGTTCTTCTCGGCCAGCACTGCTCGGAGCTTCTCCCGGAAGATCCCGGGATCGCCCAGGTCCTGCACCCGCAGACCGACCCGGCTCGCCTTGTCCGCGTAGGCAGGGCCGATGCCCCGCTTGGTGGTGCCGAGCTTGTTCTTGCCCAGGTGCCGCTCGATCAGCCGGTCGAGCTCCTGGTGGTACGGGAGGATGAGGTGCGCGTTGCCCGACACCCGCAGGCGCGAGCAGTCGACGCCCTTCGCCTCGAGGGTGTCGACCTCGGCGAGCAACACGACCGGGTCGACCACGACGCCGTTGCCGATCACCGGCACGATGTGGTCGTAGAGCACGCCTGACGGCACGAGCTGGAGGGCGAAGGACTGGCCGTCGACCACCAGGGTGTGGCCGGCGTTGTGGCCGCCCTGGTAGCGGACCACCATCGTCATCTCCTTCGCGACGAGGTCGGTGAGCTTGCCCTTGCCCTCGTCACCCCACTGTGTGCCGACCACGATCGTCGCTGGCACGCGCCTCTCCTGTCTGGCTCGACCCACTCGTGGGGTCGACACGAACGCGCCCCACGCCTCGGTCGCCGGCGGCGACGCGAAGTTGGATTCGGGGGACGGTCGAGTCTACCGGGGCGGGTTCGTCGCGGCCGACGTGGCGGATCGACTCCCCAGCACAGAAACGGCCCGGGACCGGGGGCCGGCGATCAGTAGGGTCTGGACCGATGGGGACCGGGCGAGTCACGCGACGCGAGTTCCTGGTCGCCATCGGAGCAGGCGCGGTCGTCGTCGCGTGCTCCGACGACGACACGAGCTCGGGCTCGCCACGTTCCGATGCCGCGACTACCACCGTCACCGTCCCGCCCGCCCCGGCACTGGCCTCGACGCCGTTCACGCTGGGCGTCGCCTCGGGCGACCCCTTGCCCGAGGCCGTCGTCCTCTGGACCCGGCTCGCGCCCGACCCCATCAACGGCGGCGGCATGCCACCCGAGACCGTCGCGGTCCTGTGGGAGATCGCGGATGACGAGACCTTCGACACCGTCGTGACCAGCGGCATCGCCGACGCCACGCCCGACCACGCCCATTCGCTCCACGTCGACGCCGACGGACTCGATCCCGACACCTGGTACCACTACCGGTTCCGCGTCGGGGAGTGGACGAGCCCCATCGGTCGCACCCGCACCGCGCCCGAGCCCGAGGCGGACGTCGACGAGCTGCGCTTCGGGTTCGCGTCGTGCCAGCACTGGGAGCGCGGCTTCTACAACGCCTACCGCGACATGGCCGCGACCGACCTCGACCTGGTGCTCTTCCTCGGCGACTACATCTACGAGGGCGGTCCCGGTGCCGGGGCCCGCCTCCACAACTCCCCCGAGGTCACCGACCTCGCCGGGTACCGAAACCGCTACGGGCTCTACAAGGGCGACGCGAACCTCCAGGCCGCGCACGCCCGCTGTCCGTGGATCGTCATCTGGGACGACCACGAGGTCGAGAACGACTACGCCGGCGCGCACAGCGAGGACCCCGTCGTCACCTCCGAGGCGTTCCTCACCCGCCGCGCGGCGGCCTACCAGGCCTGGTGGGAGCACACGCCGGTGCGCATGGATCCACCGACCGGTCCCGACCTCGAGATCACGCGCGACCTTCGCTACGGCACCCTCGCTCACCTCTTCATGCTCGACACGCGCCAGTACCGCGACATCCAGGCCTGCGGCGTGGACGGCATCAGCCTCGAGCCGGCATGTCCGGAGGTGAACGATCCGGCGCGGACGATCGTGGGCGCCGACCAGGAGCAGTGGCTCCTCGACGGCCTCCGTGACTCCGACACCACGTGGAACGTGCTCGGCAACCAGGTCGTGATGACCAGGCTGATGGTCGGCGAGGCCGTCCTCAACTACGACCAGTGGGACGGCTACGCGGCCAGCCGCCAGCATCTCTACGAGCGGCTGCGCTCCGAGGGCATCACCAACACGGTCGTGGTCACCGGCGACATCCATCTCTCCGGCGTGGGTGATCTCACCGACGAGCAGGGCGTCGTCGCGACCGAGCTGGTCGGCACCTCGATCGCGTCGGTCGCCGACCTCCCGGAAGGTGTGGACCAGTTGGTGGCGGACAATCTGGCTGACGTGAAGTACTTCAACTCGGCACGTCGCGGCTGGTGCCACAACGTGGTGACCGCCGAGCAGTGGACCGCCGAGTTCCGAGCCGTCGAGGACAACACCGTCGACGGCAGCGCGACCACGGTCGACGCGACCTTCACGATCACACCGGACCGACCGGGAGCGACGCGGGTCGGCTGACGACTGCACCCAGCCGCATCTGTGCTGCGGATCTCGCGCTCCAGCGCGAGATCCGCAGCACAGATCGTCAGTTGACGACGAACTCGCCGTCGGCCGACGCGTCGATCGTGACCTCCGCGCCTTCCGCGATCCTGCCCTCGAGGATGGCCATCGCCAGCCGGTCGCCCAGCTCGCGTTGGATGAGCCGCTTGAGGGGGCGTGCCCCGTACATCGGGTCGTAGCCCTGCTCGGCCAGCGCGTCGCTCGCCGAATCGGTGACCTTCAACGCGATGCGCCGGTCGGCCAGACGGTGGCGCAGCTGGTCGAGCTGGATGTCGACGATGTGGCGCAGGTCGTCGCGACCGAGCTCGCGGAACCCCACGATCTCGTCGAGGCGGTTGATGAACTCGGGGCGGAAGTAGTCCTTCGGGTCAGTCTGCAGGTTCGACGTCATGATGAGCACGACGTTGGTGAAGTCGACCGTCCGGCCCTGCCCGTCGGTGAGGCGGCCGTCGTCGAGCAGCTGCAACAACACGTTGAACACATCGGGATGGGCCTTCTCGACCTCGTCGAGCAGCACCACCGCGTAGGGGCGACGCCGCACGGCCTCGGTCAGCTGGCCGCCCTCGTCGTAGCCGACGTAGCCGGGAGGAGCGCCGATCAGCCGCGACACGGCGTGCTTCTCCATGTACTCGCTCATGTCGATGCGGACCATCGCCCGCTCGTCGTCGAAGAGGAACTCGGCCAGGCTGCGGGCCAGCTCGGTCTTGCCGACCCCGGTGGGGCCGATGAAGAGGAACGAGCCGATCGGACGGTGGGGATCGCTGAGCCCGGCCCGGGAGCGGCGGATCGCGTTCGCCACCGCGGTCACCGCCTGCTCCTGGCCCACGACGCGCTAGTGGAGCACCTCCTCCAGGCGGACGAGCTTGTGCATCTCGCCCTCCATGAGCCGTGACACCGGCACCCCGGTCCACTTCGACACGACCTTGGCGATGTCCTCCTCGTCGACCTCCTCCTTCAGGAACTTCCGGTCGTGCTGGAGCTCGGCCAGCTTGGCCGTGGCCTCATCGACCTCACGCTCGAGGATCGGCAGGTGGCCGTAACGGATCTCCGACGCCCGCGTCAGGTCGCCCTCGCGCTCGGCGCGCTCTGCGTCGGCCTTGGCGCCTTCGTAACGCACCTTGAGCTCGGAGATCTGGGTGATCTGGTCCTTCTCGAGCTGCCACTGGCCCTTCATGCCCTCGACCTGTTCCCGCAGGTTGGCGAGCTCGGCGTCGAGGGCCTCGATCCGCTCCTCCGACACCGGGTCGGTCTCCTTGGCGAGCGCGACCCGCTCGATCTCGAGGCCGCGGATGCGGCGGTCGACCACGTCGATCTCGGTCGGCATCGAGTCGATCTCGATGCGCAGCGACGAGGCGGCCTCGTCGACCAGGTCGATGGCCTTGTCGGGGAGGAACCGGCCGGTGAGGTAGCGGTCCGACAGCACCGCCGCACCAACGAGTGCCGCGTCCTGGATGCGCACACCGTGGTGCACCTCGTAGCGCTCCTTGAGCCCTCGCAGGATCGAGATGGTGTCCTCGACCGACGGTTCGCCGACGTAGACCTGCTGGAAGCGGCGCTCGAGCGCGGGGTCCTTCTCGATGTGCTTGCGGAACTCGTCGAGCGTGGTGGCGCCGACCATGCGCAGCTCGCCTCGGGCGAGCATCGGCTTCAACATGTTGCCGGCGTCCATCGCGCCCTCACCGGTCGCGCCGGCGCCGACGACCGTGTGCATCTCGTCGATGAAGGTGATGACCTCGCCGTCGGAGTCGGCGATCTCCTTCAGCACCGCCTTCAGCCGCTCCTCGAACTCGCCGCGGTACTTGGCGCCCGCGACCATCGACG
>DATEEV010000126.1:0-4472 GCA_035281005.1 Microthrixaceae bacterium
CCGGCGACGACCGCCGGCGCGATGAGAGAAAGCGTCACCCTGCGGAACACCGTGAAGGGCTTGGCGCCCAATGTCGTGGCCGCGTCCTCGTATCGGCGGTCCATGGATCGCAGCCCGGCCTCGACGGTGATCACGAAGAACGGCAGGGCGACGAAGGTTTCGGCGAGGATCGCGCCCGCGGTGGTGAAGGTGAGCTGGATGCCGAACCAGTCGTAGAGGTACTCACCGACGATCCCGCGGCGACTGAACGCCGTCAGTAGCGCGACGCCCCCGACCACCGGGGGCAACACCAGCGGCAACAACACGAGGCCGCGAACCAGCGCCCTCCCGGGGAAACTGACTCGGGCGAGGATCCACGCGAGGGGCATGCCGAACGCCACCGACAGCGCGGTCGCGCTGAGCGAGCACACCAGCGAGAGTCGCAGCGCGGTGATGGAGTCAGTCGTCGTGAGGTCGTCGAACAGCGTCGACCACGCGGTGCGGCGGATCAGACCGATCAGTGGCAGGACGAAGAACAGGACCGCCACGGTCGCGGCGGCGACCACGACCAGCGGTGGCCGCCGCGACGAGATCATGGTGCGAGGAATCCGACTTCCTTCAACACTGCCTGGCCCTCCTCCGACAGCACGTACGCCTCGAATGCTTCCGCAAGCTCCGATTGGGCGGTGGCAGTCACGACGGCGATCGGGTAGCTCGCGACGACGTTCTCGTCCTCGGGGATCTCGACGCCCGCGACCTGATCCGCCACCGCCTGTGCGTCGGTGACGTAGACGATGCCCGCAACGGCGTCGCCCTCGGTGACCGAGGTGAGCGTGGCCTTCACGTCCGTGCCGCGGGTGATGCTGCTCTCGGGGATCGTGACACCGGCGTCGGCCAGGACCTGGTTGGCGAACTCGCCGCACGGGGCGGTGTCGACACACAGCGAGATGATGCCGGCGGAACCGAGCTCGGCGAGGCCCGAGATGTTGGCCGGATTCCCCGGCTTGGTGACGATGAACAGCCGGTTCTTCGCGAAGATCTCCGGCCCTGCGGCCAACAGACCCGCGTCGTCGAGCGTCGTCATCGGTGTGGTGTCGGCGAACGCGGCGACGTCCACCGGGGCGCCTTCCTGGATCTGGGTCGCGAGCGCTTCGGACGAGCCGAAGTTGATCGTGATGCTCGCCTCGGGGTTCGCCCGGACGAAGTTGTGCTTGATCGTCGTGAATGCGTCCGTCAACGACGACGCCGCTGACACGATGATCGTGCCGGACACCGACTCGGAGGTGGTGGTCGTCGATTCGGACGACCCACGCTCATCGTCGTCGCCGCAACCGGAGAGGACCAGCGCCAGTGCGGCGGTGACCGCGATGGCCAGGGTGAAAAGCTTGCGCACCGTCATACCTTCTGCATGGGCAGTCGGGATCATGGGCTCGGGAGCTCGACGATGACGTTGGTGGACTTCACCGCCGCGGTCGCCAGGTCGCCCGGCTGCAGGTTCAGCTCATCGGCCGCCTCGCGGGTCATCATCGACACCAGACGGTGCGGCGGGGAGTGGATCTCGACGAGCGCCACGAGCTTGTCCCGCTCGACGCGAGTGATGATCCCGGTGAAGCGGTTGCGGGCGGACTGCGACATGACCGAGTCCGGCTCGTACGCAGCAGCCTGCTCCATCAGGTACTCGGCGAGGTCCGCCCCGTCGATCGTGCGGTGGCCGCCGCCGGTCTCGGAGCAGTTCAGCCGACCCTCGTCGCACCAGCGGCGCACGGTGTCCGGGCTCACGCCCAGGATCTCGGCGACCTGGGTCGTCTTGTACTCGGCCATTTCACGGACAATAACCCGTATTCACGCCTTGAACGACTACCAAATGCTGTGAACGCGAGAAAATAGGCCCGCCGCTGCCGCATCTACCATGATCAGCGGGCGACGACCTGAGCGTGCGATGCATCACGCACCGGGGCCATCGAGCGCCGGGGGACCGTGCTCCTCACGCCCCGCGGCGGTCAAGGCCCGATCGAACCCCATTAGGGTCCTCGGCTGCCCATGCGCCCGCTTCGCCTCGTCCTCTTCATTCTCGCCGCGGTTTGTCTGGTGGTGACGTTCTTCCTCGCGACGTCGGACGTGTTCGAGGAAGATCGCAACTGCGGCGCGGCACTGTGGCCGAAGGACACGAGCCGCATCGCGCAGGAGACCGGCGACATCGCCGATGACGACTTCAATGCCGAGGTGCTGCGCAAGCAGTGCTCGCAGAAGCTGCTCGAGCAGCGGCTCGCCACCGCGGCGGCGCTCGCCGTGTCGATCGTTCTGGTGATCCTGGCGTTGCGCGCTCGAACCCGGGAGGAGCGCTTCCCGGGCGACCCGATCGTCTGAGTGGGCGTCAGGCTCCGCGTGGGGGCAACGGGAGCGGCCGGCCCCGGGGCGCGGCGATGGCCGTCTCGATGAGAGCGGGATCGATGCGGTAGGTGGCCACCTGGCGGCGGCGATCGGTCGTGTCGGTCGCGGTCACGACGACCCGCGGGTTGGAACACGTCGGCACCGGATACCGGTCGGCGTCGGGTTTGCGCGGGAACCCCACGTAGATCTCGCCCTCGTTGACCTCCTGGGGGGGCAGCAGCGCGTTCGCCTCCCAGGTCGAGCCCATGTACCACTCGCCACCCTCGGTCGCCTCGTCGCACCAGAGCTTGACGTCGGGGTTGCGGAGCGACTTCTCCGTGGTGTTCTCGGTGCGGATGGTCATCCGCAACCGGGGGAACGCCTCAGGGCTCTGTTCGAACTCGGCGATCGACAACACGTCGAAATCGACCCCGAACAGATCGACGGGGGTTCCGACCGTCCCTCTCACCTCGGGCGGGTTCTCGGGCAGCTCCATCGCGTCGTCCGTCGGCCGCACCTGCGAGCACGCAGATCCGAGGATCGTCGCGGCGAGGAGCAGTGGCAACGCACGAAGGACGCCCCCGCCGAGGAGTGGAGTTCGAGAACTGGACACGGGTCGGCCACGGTACCGCAGCACCCCGCGGATCGAGCAGCGCCCCCGGTGGCGCCGAACGGGTCGGCCTGGGGCCGGAAACGCCTCCCGGCGGGCCTCAGCCCCGTTGCCGGACGACCTCGAAACAGCCGAGCGCACCGGCGACCGAGACGTTGAGCGAGCCGAGGCGGCCGCTCAGGGGGATCGACACGACCTCGTCGCAGCGCTGACGGACCAGGCGCGACAGGCCCTTTCCCTCTGAGCCGAGCACGAGGCACACTGCACGGTCGCCGACGTCGAGCTGGTGGATCGAGCGGCTGCCGCCGGCGTCGAGGCCGATGACCAGCACGTCCCGCTCCTGCATCTGACCGATGGCGGTGGGCAATCCCCCCACGAGGCCCATCGGCACGTATTCGACGGCTCCGGCAGCCGCCTTGGTCACGGTGGGGGTGACGTGGACCGCCCGGTGTCGGGGGAGCACCACGCCGGTCACCCCCGCGCATTCGGCGGTTCGGAGGAGCGCACCGAGATTGCCTGGGTCGGTCACGCCGTCGAGCGCGACCAGGAACGGAGCCGGGTCGGTCGTCGAGCACAGGTCCGACAGGGCGTGCTCGGGAAGTTCCGCCGCCCGGGCGACCACCCCCTGTGGCGCCTCCGTGCGACTCATCGACTCGAGTCGCCCGCGTGAGACACGCCGCACCGTCACCTTGAGGTCGTTCGCGAGCTCCGCGATGTCGTCGAGCACCTCCGACGAGTCGACGTCGCTCGCGACGTGGACCTCGTAGACCTTGCGGGTCCCGGCCAAGAGCAGCTCGCGCACGGACTGGCGGCCCTCGACCTGGGTGCCGCCCAGGCCATGGGAGTCGTCACGACGGCCTCGGGGCGCGCCACCGGGTGCACGCATGCCCGTCGTGCGTCCCTTGGCCGGCGCCGTGCTCCGCCCGCGGCCACCCGTGGGTGGCTTGGATCGCTTCCCCGAGGGCCGGGAGCCCTTGGCCGGTGGTCGCGAGCCCTTGCCGGACGGGACCTTGGGTTTACCGCCCGACGGACCGGGTCTGCCGCCGCCGCCCGGCTTCGGTCCCGACGGTCGTCGAGTCGCCATCAGTCGGCCTCCAGTAGTGCGGAGGCGAGGCACGCGATGCCCTCGCCTCGTCCAAGCGCTCCGAGTTGTTCTGCGCGTCGACCCTTGACCGTCACCGGAGCGCCGACGGTCGCGGACAACCGCTCCTCCATCTCGGCACGCACCGGCGCCAGCTTGGGCGTCTCGGCGATCACCGAGCAATCGACGTTCGTCACGCTCCATCCGGCGTCGTGGACCATCGCCACGACCGCCGTGAGCAGGTCGATGCTGTCGGCGCCTGCCCACCGGGGGTCGGTGTCGGGGAAGTGCGACCCCAGGTCACCGAGGCCGGCGGCGCCGAGGAGCGACTCGGCGACGGCGTGGCTGACGACGTCGGCGTCGGAGTGTCCGTCGAGCGCCGTCTCACCGGGCAGTTCGATGCCTCCGAGCACCAGCACCCGATCCGGATCC
>DATEEV010000127.1:0-6381 GCA_035281005.1 Microthrixaceae bacterium
CGTTCGGTGATGGCCAGGCCGATTCCCGAGGCACCCCCGGTGACGATCGCGACTCTGTTGATGGGCTCGCTGTCGCTACGCCCGCGCTCGCTGGACCCACTCATTGGATCGCCTCGTCGCCGGCGAAGGTCGTTCTGTGCATGTCACGCGGGGAGTCGGGGTCGTACGGGGCGGCACGATGTAGCACGCCCCGGTTGTCCCAGATCACCACGTCACCCACCTGCCACTCGTGGCGGTACACCCGGTCCGGCGTCGTCGCCCGGGCCAGGAGCTCGTCGAGCAGGGCGCGGCCCTCCCCGCGGTCCATGCCGACCACGTGATCGGTCGTCGCGCCGAGGACGAGCGAGCGGCGACCCGACCGGTGTCGCCACACGAGTGGGTGCTCCTTCGACGGCCGGCTCCGCCACATCGCGAGCTCCTCGGGCGAGGGGTTGTCGTTGAACAGGCGTTGCGAGGCCTCGAAGGTGTGCACGACGCGGACTCGCTCGAGGCGATCCTTCTCGTCGTCGGTGAGGTCGTCGTACGCGGCGTAGGAGCTGGCGAACTCGGTCTCGCCGCCCGATGCCGACACCGCGTGGGCGCTGAGCATGGTCGCCATGATCGGCACCTCGTCGGTGCAGCCGTCGATGTGCCAGTCGAAGGTGCCGCGGAGGTAGGCGGCCGCCCGGTTCTTCGCGGGATCGAGCGTGACTCGGAAGATCTCGGGGTGCTCACCGCGGCCGAGCTTCTCGACCGTGCCGAGCGTGTTGCTGAACGCGACCTGGGTGTCGTCATCGAGGTCCAGGTCGCGGAACACGAGGGCGCCGTGGGTCTCGAGCGCCGCGAGGCACCACGCCGGGAACGCCGGGTCGTCGAGCAGACGCTCCCGGTCGACCCCCTCGACCAGCGCCCCCACCGTCTCGCTGAGCTTCTCGGTGCTGATGACCGTCATGCGCGGCTTCCCCTTGTCCAGAGTCCCACTCTAACAACGGAAGAATTGCGTTTCCAGGTTCGATGAGGGGGCTTCTGTCGCCGGCCTGATCAGAGCGCGCCGTCGCGAAGCTGCTGGCGCAGGCGGAACTTCTGCACCTTCCCCGACGGGGTCCGCGGGAACTCGACCACCTCGTGGATCGACTCGGGCCACTTCTGTCGGGCGAGGCCTGCCGCGGCGAGGTGGGCGCGGACGTCCTCCAGCGAGGGCCCGGAACTGCCCTCATGGGTCCGCAGCACCGCCGCGGCGTGCTCACCGAGTCGTTCGTCGGGTGCGGCGACCACGGTGACCTCGGCCACCGACGCGAGACCCATCATCAGCTCCTCGATCTCCTGGGCGCTGATGTTCTCGCCGCCGCGGATGATGATGTCCGAGATCCGGTCCGTGATCGTGAGGTAGCCGTCCGCGTCGAGGACGCCGACGTCGCCGGTGCGGTACCAGCCCTCCGTGTCGAAGACGTCGGCGGTGAGGGCTGCGTCGGTGTAACCGATGCAGCAGTCCGGCCCTCGACTGGAGATCTCTCCCGCGGAGTCGAGCCGCAACTCGACGCCGGGGAGGGCCCGACCATCGGTCTCGAGTCGTTTCCGCTCCGGGTCGTCGATCTGTGACCCCGTGATCGAGGGGTGCTCGGTGCTCCCGTACGAGCGGAACGCCTTCATCCCGAGCCTCGTGGCGCGCTCGGTCACCGCGACGGGGACGGCGGATCCGCCGAGACCGGCGAAGGGCATCAGCGCGAGGTGGTCGTCGGTGAAGTCCGGGTGGTCGAGGAGGCTGGTGAGGAAGTACGTCGCCCCTCCCCCGACCCCGATCCCCTCCTCGAGCATGATCCGCAGCACCTCGCCCGGGTTCCAGACGTCGACGAGGTTCACGGGTCGGAGCCGATGCATCGGCATGATGAAGGCGTTCAGCATGCCGATGAAGTGGCCGACCGGCGCGCCGGTGATCTGGTCCGGGCCTCCCTGGGGGAACATCCAGTCGAGATGGCGGGCCTCGCAGCTGATCGTGCGATGCGAGTGCACGACGCCCTTGGGGTTGCTGGTCGTGCCCGAGGTGAAGCCGATGATGGCGGGCGCGTCGGGATCGACGTTCGTCGGAGCGGTGATGGGGTCACCGTCGAGCAGGTCGGAGAAGCGGGTTGCGGACGCGGGCAGCGGCCCGGTCGAGTCGTCGGCCGCCACGAGCCAGCGCGGCCCGGGCCGGCGCGCCAGCAGCTCCTCGTAGACCGCGAGATGGTCGGTGTGTCCGAAGCGATCGGGTGTGACGACGACGTCGGGGGTGGTCGCCTCGAGGATGTAGTCGACCTCCTTCGCGCCGTAGAAGTGCACCACCGGTACCACGACCGCGCCGAGGTAGGCGGCCGCCCAGAAGGCGATGCCGGCCTCGACCCAATTGGGGAGCTGCATCACCACCACCGAGCCCGGGCCGACGCCACCGGCCCGCAGCGTTCCGGCGAGGCGACGAGCCGCGAGATCGACGTCGACGAACTTGCCCGACCAGGGACGGACGTCGGAGAACACGCGGAAGTCGGCGTCGCCCATCCGGCCGAGGCCGTCAGCCACGGTGGCTCCGAGCGTCGCGTCGTCCCACCAACCTTCGGCCCGGTAGTGCGCGGCCAGGTCGGCGGGCACGGGCCGGCGCGTCCAACGGTCAATGCTCATAGGTCCCCCTCGTTGCCGGAGTCGAGGCGCCGCGTCAGCGGGGCAGCCCGAGCACGCGTTCGGCGATGATGTTGCGCTGGATCTGGGAGGTGCCGCCCGCGATCGTGGCGGCGAAGGTGCGGACGTAGAGGTCGAACCAGCTCGCGTCGTAGTGCTCGGAGTGGAGCGGATGGAACGGTCCGGTCGGGCGGGTGCGGTCGAGGGCGTCGGGGCCCATCGCCTCGAGCACCTGCAGCGACGCACGCTGCTGTGCCTCCGAGCCCAACAGTTTGAGGATCGACTGCTCGGTGGCCTCGATGCCCTTCTTGGCCTTGGCGAGGGTGCGGTAGCCGAGGAGCCGCAATGCGTTGGCGTCGACGACGAGGTCGCCGATCCAGTCGAGGTTGACCGGATCGTCGAGGGCGCCGTGCTCGGCGAGCGCCTCCGGCACGTGGTCGACGAGGTGGTCGAGACGCTGCGCGTAGCTGAGCCACAACATCGCCCGCTCATGGCCGAGCGAGCCGGTGGCGACGCGCCAGCCGTCGTGCAGCGTGCCGAGGAGGTTCTCCCTGGGCACCCGGACGTCGTCGAAGAACACCTCGTTGAAGTCGAGGTCCTCCGGCTCGATGATGGAGCCGAAAGGCCGCCGCGTGAGGCCCGGGCTGTCGGTCGGCACGAGCAGCACGCTGATGCCCTTGTGCTTCGGGGCGTCGGGATCGGTGCGGACGAACGCCAGGATCACATCCGCGTCGTGGGCGCCGGAGGTCCACACCTTCTGCCCGTTGACGACGAAGTCGTCGCCGTCGAGCTCGGCGCGGGTTCGCAGCCCGGCCAGGTCGGAGCCGGCGTCCGGCTCGCTCATGCCGAGGGCCGCGGTGATCTCGCCGCGCAGGATCGGCACCGCCCATCGCTGCTTCTGCTCGTCGGTGCCGAAGGCGAGGATCGACGGCACGATGATGCCGAGGCCCTGCGGGTTGAAGCTGTTGTAGATGCGGCGACGATGCAGTTCCTCCTGGTGGACGAACTGCTCGATCAGCGTGGCGCTGCGCCCGCCGTACTCGGGAGGATTGCCCGGGACCAGCCAGCCGGCGTCGAACATCGTGGCCTGCCACTCGCGGGCCCAACCCGGGATGTCGGCGCTCGAGCCCGAGCGCTCGGCCGCGGCGGTGGCCTCGTCCGGAGCGTGCTCGTCGAGCCACTCGTCGAACTCGCGCCGGAAGGCCTCGGTGGCGTCGTCGAACGCGAGCCTCATCGGACACCCTCCTGAGTTGCGCTTGTTCGGTTCGGGCTTACCTGTTTCGTGGCTGCCTGTTTCGTGACGATCTCTGCGGCCCGGCGGCGGTGCTCGGTGGTCGAGCCGAGGAGCAGCTCGCCCGCCTTGGCGCGGCGGAGGAAGAGCTGCAGATCGTTCTCCCACGTGTAGCCGAGGCCGCCGAAGAGCTGGACGCCGTGCTGCACGGCGATGCGCTGGGCGTCGCCGGCGGCGGCCTTCGCCATGGACGCGCCGAGCGGCGCGCGATCGTCGCGCTCGGCGAGCGTCAGCGCGGCGAAGTGGCACAGGGCCCTGGCCCGCTCGATCGACACGTAGACGTCGACGAGCATGTGCTTGACGGCCTGGAACGAGCCGATCGGCACTCCGAACTGGTGTCGCGAGCGGACGTGTTCGAGCACATGGTCGAGGATCCATTGCGAGGCACCGACCATCGTCGCGGCCATGCCGGCGATCGCCTCGAGCCGCGCGCGCTCCACGGCGGCCTCGACCGACGGCCCGACGAGGGCCCGCTCGGCACCGATCACGACACCGTCGACCCGGACCTCGGCCACGTGCAGCGTCGCGTCGAACGACTTCGACCGCGTGGCGTGCACGTCACCGGCCGGCACCACGAACACGCCGACGCCCGAGTCGGTGGTCGCCACGAATGCGATCTCATCGGCGCGGTCGCCGTCGATGACGACGTGCGCGGCCCCTTCGACGCGCCATCCGTCACCGTCGGGCTCGGCGCGGACCTCGGTCGGGGCTCCCCTCGACGAACTGAAGGCCACGGCGCCCGTGCCCCCGGCGCACACCGCCCCGAGCAGTGCCCGTCGCTGGTCGGCGTCGCCACACTCGCGGACGATCGGCAGGTACTGGCTGGTGGTGGCGAGGAACGGCGTCGGGTCGGCGACCCGGCCGAGCTCCTCCAGCGTGAGCACCAGCTCGACCGCGGTATAGCCCATCCCACCGTCGGCCTCGGGCACCGTGAGGCTCGGCCAGTCGAGACCGACGTAGGTCTTCCACAGCGCGTCGACCTCGGCCCCGCTGCCGCCGGGATGGCCGGCGTACTCCTCAGCGACCGCTCTCACGAGCGAGGGCGGGCACTCCGAGCTGGCGACGTCGCGGACGACTCGCTGCAGCTCCTCTTGATCGTCGGTGAGCTCGAAATCCATCGGGGGAGACCTTTCCTGGCTGTCGCTGCTCTGCACAGATTGCTGTCGCTGCTCTGCGCAGATTTCGCTGCTCTGCGTCGATCAGGTCTTGTCGCCGAGCATCCGATCGAGGTTCGCCCGCAGCTCGGGCGAGCGGAACGACCGGTCCTCCGCGGTCAGGGCGAAGTCGAGCGTGGCCAGCACGGCCCGCTCGAGGTGCATGTTCAGGATGCGCTTGGTGTCCTCGCTCGCCTGCTTGGGCAGCTTCGCGATGCGGCGCGCGCAGTCGAGGGCCCGGTCGAGAACCTCGTCGTCGGGACAGACGTGATTGACCAGGCCGATCTCCGCCGCGCGCGTCGCCGGGATGCGGTCGCCGGTCAGCGCGTACTCCTTGGCGAGCTGGAGGCTGGTGAGCAGCGGCCAGGTGACGGGGCCACCATCCGCCGCGACCAGGCCCACCATCACGTGGGGGTCGGCGAGGTGGGCGGACTCGGCCATGAACACGATGTCGGACAGCGCGACCAGGCTGCAGCCGAGACCCACCGCCGGCCCGTTCACCGCGGCGATGACGGGCACCCGACAGGCGACCATGCCGGTGACGATGGCGCGGCCGTCGACGAGGGTCTGGCGGCGGAGGTCGTCGTCGCGGGTGAGCTCGTCGAGGTAGTGGAAGTCACCACCGGCGGAGAAGGCCCGGCCGTTGCCGGTGATCACCGCAGCCCGGGCCTCCTGATCGGCGTCGAGCTGCGGGAAGAGATCCGCCAGGCCGTGGTGCAGGGCGTCGTTGGTGGCGTTGAGGTCGTCGGGTCGGTTGAGGCGCACGATCCGGATCGGACCGTCGATCTCGACCGTGAGCTCGTCGGGAAGGTCGTAGTTCATGAGGTGGGCAGGTCCAGGATTCGGCCGGCGATGAGGTTGCGCTGGATCTGGGAAGTCCCGCCCATGACGCTCTGAGCCCGACTGTAGAGGTACACCCTGAGCCAGGTGTCATCCGGTCCGTCGTGGGACGCGCCGCCGACGCTGAGCGCGGCATGGCCGACGGCTTGTTCCACGTTGGTCATCAGCAATTTGTCGACCGATCCCTCCGGGCCGTGCACGATGCCGTCGAGGTTGTCCGACAATCGCCGCGCGACGTGAGTGCGCAGCATCTCGGCCTCGACCATCGCCCAGCCGAGGTCGCGGATGGCCTCGCTGCCGTGGCGGTCGGGCTCGGCGCGGACCTTCTTTGCCATCTGGTTGACCAGCTTCGAGTAGCGGGCCACGTAGCCGAGCTCGCCCGGTTCGCGCTCGTGGCTGACCACGGTCATGGCCAGGCGCCATCCCTCGCCGGGCTCGCCGATCATGTTCGCGGCGGGCACGCGGGCGCCG
>DATEEV010000128.1:0-2267 GCA_035281005.1 Microthrixaceae bacterium
ATGGGCCGGGTGTGGCTCGTGGCGTCGATGGCGAAGGCACCGGATCGGGCCTGGCCGAACGTGGTCCAGACCGACCAGTCGGGTCGGTAGGCGTCGGTGCAGCTCAGCTCCATGAAGGTCGCGAACGCCTCGTTGAGCCAGATTCCGTCCCACCACCGCATGGTCACCAGGTCGCCGAACCACATGTGGGCGATCTCGTGGGCGATGACGGTCGCCGCCCGCTCGAACTCCTGTTGGGTGAGCCGGTCCGGATCGAGGATCAGGAGCACCTCGCGGAACGTGATGCAGCCGAGGTTCTCCATCGCCCCGAACGCGAAGTCGGGCACCGCGACGAGGTCGAGCTTGTCGCCCGGATAGGGGATCCCGTAGTAACCCGACAGCCATCGCAATGAGTGGGCGGCGATGTCGAGCGCGAGCTCCGTCAGGTGCACCTGGCCCGGTCGGCACACGATGCGCACCGGGACCCCGTCGACGTCGACGGGGTCGGTGGCGACCAAGGGGCCCACGACCCAGGCGACCAGGTAGGTCGACATCACCATCGTCGGGGCGAATCGGACGCGGGCCCGACCGTCGTCGAGGAGCTCTCGCGAGACCTCGGCGGTGTTGGCGATGGCCAGGAGCTCGGAGTCCACCACGAGGGTGATCGTGAACGTCGCCTTGTGCTCGGGCTCGTCCCAGCACGGGAAGGCCCGCCTCGCATGGGGGGCCTCGAACTGTGTCACCCCGAGCTGGCGGGTGAGCCCTTCCTCCTCGTAGGTCGAGCGGTAGAAGCCCACGAGCTGTTCGCCGAAGTGGCCGCTGAACTCGATCTCGACCGTCGCGGGGCCGGTCGGAAGCGGTGCGGGCAGGAGGAGGTGGACCTGCTCGGCGTCGCGATCGAGCTCGATCCGGGCCGCGGCAGGGCCGCTCGCGGAAGGGCCGGCGGTTGCCGGTTCGGCGCTGGTCACCGCGGCGCGCTCGATGTCGAGGTCGAGGGAGTGGAGCACGATCCGGTCGGTGGTTCCCATGACCTCGACGTCGATCGACACCCGGCCGGTGAAGGTGCCCGCCTCGAGATCGGGAGCGATCTCGATGTCGTAGCTCCGGGGGACGACGTCGGTGGGGAGGCGCAGGGAGTCGGCTGGAGCCGACGACGATGAGGGGGGAGCTGTCACGTGGATCCTCGAGGGCAGGCAGGGACGGCCGTGGTGGGCGGAACGAGCGTACCGGTCGGCGATCGCAGTCCCGTTGGTACCATCGGCGCCGACCGACTGACGAGGCCGATCGACCTCGAATCCGAGCCCGACCGGGCTCGATCCTGGCAGTCGCAGACAGGGGAGGTGTCGTGGGAAACGAGTGCTTCGACGTGACGATCGAGGGCGGGATCGCTCACCTCCGGCTGAGCCGGCCGGATGCGTACAACACGATGATCCCCGAGTTCTGGGGTGAGCTGCCGCGCATCGTGAACGACATCGATCGCGCCGCCGAGGCCCGGGTGATCGTGTTGTCCTCGACCGGCAAGCACTTCTCGGCCGGGATGGAGCTGTCGGTCTTCGGCGGCGACTCGTCGCTGCTCGACCGTTCCGTCAAGGAGCGGGCCCGTCAGGCGTCCTCGCTGTGGATGTCGGTCCAGCACCTGCAGGACTCGTTCACCGCGCTCGAGCGCTGCCGGCTGCCCGTGCTCGCCGCGGTGCAGGGTGGTTGCATCGGCGGCGCGGTCGACATGATCTGCGCGGCGGACATGCGGTACTCCACCGCGGACGCGTTCTTCTGCATCCAGGAGATCAACATCGGCATGACCGCGGACGTGGGGACGCTGCAGCGGCTCCCGAAGCTGATCCCCGAGGGCGTCGCCCGCGAGTGGGCCTACACCGGCGACCGGATCCCGGCGTCGAGGGCCAAGGACGTCGGTTTCGTGAACGAGGTGTTCGACGATCACGACGCGTTGCTCGAGGGCGTGATGGCCATCGCGTCGCGCATCGCCGAGCACTCACCGCTCGCGATCTGGGGCACGAAGGAGATGGTCAACTTCACGCGTGACCACTCCGTCGCCGATTCGTTGCGCTACATGGCCGGCTGGCAGTCGGGGATGTTCACCGGCGGCGACATGATGGAGGAGTTCGCGGCGAAGTCCGAGAAGCGGGCCACCAGCTTCGACGAGATCCCGGCTCGGCCCGAGCCCTGGTGACGAACGGCGGTCGCGCCGCTCAGACCTGACGGCGTCCGCGTTCGATCACCGCGGCGCGGCGCGACTCGACGTCTGCGCCGCCCACCTGCTCGATCCACGC
>DATEEV010000129.1:0-12855 GCA_035281005.1 Microthrixaceae bacterium
CATGTCGGGGGTGCCGGTCGAACCGGTCTACGCACCCGACGACGGCGAGTTCCCCGGCCAGTACCCGTACACGCGGGGTCCCTACGCGTCGATGTACCGCTCGAAGCTGTGGACGATGCGCATGTTCGCCGGTTTCGGCACGGCACTCGACACCAACGCCCGCTTCAAGGAGATCCTCGCCCATGGCGGCGACGGGCTGTCGACCGCGTTCGACCTTCCCACCCTGATGGGACGTGACTCCGACGACGAGTGGTCGTTGGGCGAGGTGGGCAGGTGCGGCGTGGCGGTCGACACGCTCGACGACATGGAGGACCTCTTCCGCGACATCGACGTCGAGGCCACCACGACGTCGATGACGATCAACGGTCCCGCGGCGCCGATCTTCGCCATGTTCGTGGCCGCGGCCGAGAAGGGCGGAGCGCATCGGAGCAAGCTCGGCGGCACCCTGCAGAACGACATCCTGAAGGAGTTCCAGGCCCAGAAGGAGTTCGTCTACCCGCCCCGTCCTTCGATGCGGCTGGTTCGCGACACGATGCGGTTCTGCACGGCCGAGATGCCGCGCTGGCACGCGCTGTCGGTGTCGGGCTACCACATCCGCGAAGCGGGCTCGACGGCCGCGCAGGAGCTCGCCTTCACCCTGGCGAACGGGTTCGCCTACGTCGAGCTCGGTCTGGCGGCGGGGCTCGACATCGATGCGTTCGCGCCTCGGTTGAGCTTCTTCTTCAACGCCCACATCGACTTCTTCGAGGAGATCGCGAAGTACCGGGCGGCGCGTCGCATCTGGGCCCGGTGGTTGAAGGATCGCTACGGCGCTCAGCTCGAGCGGTCGATGCAGCTGCGATTCCACACCCAGACCGCAGGCGTGTCGCTGACCGCCCAGCAGCCCGAGGTGAACATCGTGCGCACCGCCATCGAGGCGTTGGCCGGCGTGCTGGGCGGAACCCAGTCGTTGCACACGAACTCGATGGACGAGACGCTCGCGTTGCCGACCGAGAAAGCGGCGCGCATCGCATTGCGCACCCAGCAGGTCGTCGCCTACGAGTCGCGGGTCGCGAACGTCGCCGACCCGCTCGGCGGATCGTGGTTCGTCGAGTCGCTCACCGACGAGATGGAGCGCCGGGCCGAGGAGATCTTCGAGCACATCGCCGAGCTCGGCGGGGGGTCCATGCTCGAGGGCGCGATCGCCGGGGTCGAGGAGGGCTGGTACCAGGGCGAGATCGCCGACTCCGCGTACGAGCTCGAGCGCAAGCTCAACGACGGTCGTCACGTGATCGTCGGGGTGACCGCGTTCCACGAGGGCAACGATGAGCCCTTCCCGGACACGCTCTACATCGATCAGGCCACCGAGGACATCCAGGTCGCGCGGCTGGCGGAGGTGCGAGCCGACCGTGACGACGCGGCGGTCACGACCGCACTCGACCAGTTGCGTTCCGACGCGGCCGACCCGGAGGTCAACCTGATGGACGCGCTGCTGTCGGCCTCGCGGGCAAGGGCGACCCTCGGCGAGCAGATGAAGGCGATGGGCGACGTGTTCGGCTACTGGGACGAAGCCCCCGCGATCTGACGGGGCCCCGCGGTCCAACCTCGTCGGTCGGGCTGCTCAGTCCTGGGCGTTGCGACGCTGCCAGGTGTAGTTGACGTTCAGGTAGTAGTTGCTGATCAGCGCGACCACGAACCCCGCGAGGTCGTAGACCAGGCGCGACAGGCCGTCGCCGAGCAGCTGTCGACCCCAGCCCTGCTGGTCGAGGAACTGAAAGATCGCGACGTGCACGAACACGCCGAGCAGCGACACCACCTCGAAGATGGCCAGCCCGAGGAAGGCCTGCGCACCGCGGAACCGCTGCTCCCAGAACGTGAACCAGTTGTTCAGCACGAAGTTGGACAAGATCGACGCCTGGATGCCGATCAGCAGCGACCAGCGGACCGGCCGCGAGAAACCGAGGTCGATCGCGCCGAGATCGCCCAGCTCGCAGAGCCAGAACACCGCGAGGTTCACCACGACACCGGACAGCCCGACCAGGCAGTACAGGACGAAACGGCCCTTCACCTGGCGACCCATGCGCAGCTCGGCCACGGCCAGCATGTAGCTGCGGATCACCGACGGGCTGAGCTTGGTCTCACCGGAGAGCCGATTGCGGAAGTGGTACCCCACCTCGCTCACGCGCAGCGGGACCTTTCGCCGGCCGACGAACTCGAGGAGGATCTTGAATCCCTGGGGGTTGATGCTCGGCGCGACCCGGTCGAACGTCGCCCGGGAGACGGCGAAGTAGCCGCTCATCGGATCGGTGACCGGGACCCGCAGCAGCACCCGCGCGATGAGCGTGGCGATCCATGACGCCAGGCGGCGGCCCGGGCCCCACTCGCCGTAGCTACCGCCGTCAGCGGCGCGGGTGCCGACCACGATGTCGGCCTCGTCATCGACGATGCGACGCACCATCTCGGGCAGGACCGCCTCGTCGTGTTGGAGGTCGGCGTCCATTACCGCGAACACATCGCCCCGTGCCGCGGCCATGCCGGCCAGGACTGCGGAGGACAGGCCCCGATCGCCGATGCGGCGGACGACGCGCAACGTCGGCACCGAGGCGACCATGCCCTCTGCGATCTCCCAGGTGCGGTCTGGGCTGTCGTCGTCGACGACGAGGATCTCGTGGGGGATCCCTTCCAGCGCCGCGTCGATCCCCTTCACCAGCGGCTCGACGTTGCCGGATTCGTTGTAGGTCGGAGCGATGACCGACACGACCGGTCGCTGGTCCGTGGCGCGCCGACGAGGGGAATGACTTCCTCTCTCGGGGACGGTCGCCTCGGGCATGGCGCGCCGAGCGTAGTGGTGGCCCGGTAGCGTCCCTCGGATGTGCGGTCGGTTCGTATCCGCCTCGCCGCCCGACGAGATCGCGTCGTACTTCGGCGTCGAGGCGATGTCCGAGCAGGTCCTCGAGCCCAGCTACAACGTCGCCCCCACCGACGACGTGTACGTCGTCTACAGCGACGGCGGGATGCGGCGCCTCGATCCGTTCCACTGGGGCCTCGTGCCGCGATGGGCGAAGGACATGTCGATCGGGAACCGGATGATCAACGCCCGGGCGGAGTCGGTCGCCACGAACAACGCGTTCAAGTCCAGCTTCGCCAAGCGCCGTTGCTTCCTTCCGGTCGACGGCTTCTACGAGTGGAAGGTCGTCGAGGGCCAGAAGAAGAAGCAGCCGTACTTCATCCACCATCCCGACGGCGAGCCCTTCGCTCTGGGCGGATTGTGGGCGGAGTGGAGGGGCAAGGATCGCAACGGTGAGGAGATCACCCTGCGGTCGACGACGATCATCACCGGCGAGCCGAACGAGAAGATGGCCGAGCTCCACGATCGGATGCCCCTGATCCTGCCGCCCGACCAATGGGACCGTTGGCTCGACCCGGAGTTCGATGACGTCGATGCGCTCGGCAAGCTGCTCGTGCCGGCGCCTTCATCACTGATCGCCTTCCACCCTGTGTCGACCGAGGTCAACAACGTGCGCAACAGCGGCCCCCAACTGATGGAGGAGGTCCCGCCCGACACCCTGTTCTGAGCGCGGCGTCCGATTTGTGCTGCGGATCTCGCGCTCCACCGCGAGATCCGCATCACAGAAGCCGGGGTGTGTCTGAGTCATCGACCTGCCATCGACGCGAATTCGCACTGCTACTGTTCTGCCCGAATCGCGACTGGGGAGTGGATGGTGGGAGTTCGATCGCGCTCGGGGAGCGCTGGTTTCGTGTGCACGGTGGGTCTCGTCCTCGGGATCGGCGTGGCCGCGTCGGCTTGTGCTGCCGGACCGGCCGGCCCTGCGGAGCCGGGTGGGGCCCCGACGACAACGGTTCCGGCGATGCCGGGTCGGTACGTGGGAGAGCAACCTCAGATGGTCGGCGACTGCCGGTTGTTCCCGCGGGAGCACGCGTACCACGCCGACGTGCGGACGCTGCCGACGGAGGAGGTGGACGGCGAGGACGTACCCGACATCTGGGATCGGCGGATGGGCTCGCCAGAGATGGGTTGGTGGGCGTTCGGCTACGCCGACGCTCCTCCTCCGCTCTGGAGTGAGGTACCGGGCATGCCGGTCAACTTGCTCCGGCCCGACGACAGCGAGGCGACGGTTCCCCGGTTGATCCGGGTCGGCAGTCGGAATTTCAATGGGCCGTATCGGAGCAACCTCGGCCCCACCGCGCTTCCCTACCTCTACAAGGGAGTCGCTCAGTCGCTCCAACAGACGATCCCGGTGCCGGTCGGCGTGATCACGCCGTTCCCGTTGTTGTTCCCGCCGCCGATCAGCGCCGACCAGGCACGCATTCAACAGGACCCTCTCCGCTACGGGGACCGTCACATGTTCGTGCTCGACGCGCGGGGGCCCGCAGCGTCGTCGGACCCGTGTGTCTCGTGGGAGTTCGCCGAGGCGGCGCGGCCGGACGAGTTGGACTGGTTCGGTGAGACGTTCTGGGCGGAGACCGGGTCTCGCTGGCCGCTCGGCGGCCCCGACGCGTTCGACGGGCTCGTGGACTCGAGTGGAGGGGCGTCACCCGCGAATCGCTTCGCCGGTGCCGATGCCGCCGCGCTGCCAATGGCACCCGCGATCATCCGCACAGACGAGCTCGCGGACGGCGTCGTCGACCACGCGACGCTCCTCGTGCTCCCTTCGAACCTGATCCGTAGGGCGAGCAGCGGTGACAGCGGGGCGCAGTGGCCGGCGTTCACCAGCGACGGCGGCAATATCATCGAGGAGGGCGAGGCCGACGATGCCGGCGCCGCTCCTCGGATGGGCTCGTGGATCCGTCTCCGCGACGGCTATCCGCTCACGGGGGACCCCCAGGTCGACGCCGTGCTGAACGGGCTCAAGGTCCACGGTGCAATCCTGCACGACTCCGGCCAGGAGAACAGCTGGGGACTCGCCTTCGAGCCAGACACGAAGTGGGACTTCGAGGACGTGTCCAGGCTGCGACAGGTCAAGCTCTCGGAGTTCGAGATGATCGACCCCACTCCGATGCGCGCCGGGGCGATGACCGCCGCGGGCACGATTCCGACCGTGACGCAGGCGAACGACTGGTTCAAGGTCCGAAACGGCCCCTGACTCGTCCGAGATCACCCAGCCGACACCCGCGAGACTTCGACCTGAGGAATCTAGGCAGGCACGCGATCGCCGTGGCCCGCCGCGCGCAGGCCGGCGCGGATCCGTTCGGCGGCCTCGTCGAGGGCCGTCGGGTCGGCACCGTGGTCGGCTTTGGCGAAGTCGAGATCACCCTCGGTGCGGATCGGCAGCAGGTGGATGTGGCAGTGCGGCACCTCGAGGCCCGCGACGATCACTCCGACCCGGTTGCAGTCAAAGGCGTCATCGAGCACGCGGGCGATGTGGTGGCTCACCGTCGAGGCGTGGCTCCAGGTCTCGGGTGAGACGTCGGTCCATTTGTCGACTTCCTCGATCGGCACCACCAGGACGTGGCCGGGGCGGATCGGTGCGATCGTCAGGAACGCCGCCACGTCGTCGTCACGCCACACGAACCGACCAGGAAGCTCGCCGCGGATGATGCGCGTGAACAGGGTCGGGGAGTCGGCCATCGACACAGCGTACGATGACCCCGTGAGCGGCACGTCGGAGCATCATCACGCCGCCCTGTTCGAGCACCCGGAGGGTACGAGCACCGGCGACGTCGAGATCGACCGGATCCTGACCGTGCCCAACGTGATCACGACGGTCCGTCTGCTCTGCCTGCCGGTCTTCCTGTATCTGCTGCTCGGTCGCGACGCGTACGGCTGGGCCGGGTTCATGCTCGGCGCCCTGGGTGCGACCGACTGGATCGATGGTTACGTGGCCCGTCGCTTCAACCAGTCGTCGACCTTCGGCAAGATGTACGACCCAACCGTCGACCGGGTGATGTTGGTCTTCGCGATCGCCGCGATCTTCGTCGCGATCGACGATCCGGCCTTTCGGATCTACGCGGCGATCGTGGTCGCGCGGGAGGTCATCGTCGGGCTGTACGTCTCGACGATCACGCTGCGCGGCGCCAAGCGGATGAACGTCACCTGGTACGGCAAGTGCGCCACGTTCGCGAACATGTGTGCCTTCCCCTGGTTCCTGTTCGCGAACGAGCCGGCCTTCTCCGAGTGGTGGCAGGACTTCTGGACCATCGCCGCCTGGGTCGCCGCCGTGCCGGGCGTCGTGCTCGGCCTCGCCGCGGCCGTGCAGTACTTCCGGCTGGGCCCACGTGCGCTCGCCGAAGGACGGGCAGAACGTGCGGCGCTCGCCGCCGCGCCAGCCGCCGAACGACCGGGAGGGTCCACACCGTGAAGGCCGTGATCATGGCGGGAGGCGAGGGCACCCGACTTCGACCGTTGACGTCGAACTCGCCCAAGCCGATGATGCCGCTCGCCAACCGGCCGATGATGGAGCACGTCATCGACCTGCTGAAGACCCACGGGTTCGAGGAGATCGTGGTGACGGTCGCGTTCATGGCCAACACGATCCGCAACTACTTCGGCGACGGCTCAGAGTTCGGGGTCCGCATGGTGTACGCCTCGGAGGAGACGCCGCTCGGCACGGCGGGATCGGTCCGCAACGCGATGGCGGAGCTGAAGGACACCTTCCTCGTCATCTCCGGCGACGTGTTGACCGACGTCGACCTGTCAGCGGTCGTCGAGATGCACCGCACCCGAGGAGCGATGGCGACCATCGGGCTCGTCTCGGTCGAGAACCCGCTGGAGTTCGGCATCGTGATCACCCGCGACGACGGCTCGATCGAGCGCTTCCTCGAGAAGCCGAGTTGGGGCGAGGTCTTCACCGACACGATCAACACCGGCATCTACGTGCTCGAGCCCGAGATCTTCGACTGGATCGAGCCCGACACGTCGGTGGACTTCTCCTCCGACGTCTTCCCCCGGCTCCTCGAGGCGGGCAAGCCGATCTACGGGGCGGTGGCCAAGGGCTATTGGGAAGATGTCGGCACGCTCGACGCCTACGTGCGGGCGCATCGCGACATGCTCGACGGCAAGGTCAGTGTCTCGATCCACGGGTTCGAGGTGTCCGACGGTGTCTGGGTGGGTGAGGGCGCCGAGATCCACCCCGAGGCGCGGGTCACCGGCCCGGCGGTGATCGGGGACAACTGCTCGGTCGACGCGGGCGCGCACGTGGGGGAGTACGTCGTGCTCGGCACCGGCGCGCGCCTGGGTCCCCACGGCGAGCTCGAGCGCACGGTGGTGGGGGAGAACACGTACCTCGCCGAGGGGGTGACCCTGCGGGGCACCGTCGTCGGCCGGGCATCGGACCTCCGGCGCGGTGTTCGTTGCGAGGAAGGCGTGGTCCTCGGCGACGAGGTGTTCGTCGGCGAGGGCGCGGTCATCACCTCCGACGTGAAGGTGTACCCCTTCAAGACCGTCGAGGCCGGCGCGGTCATCAACTCATCCATCGTGTGGGAGTCGAAGGGCGCCCGGTCGTTGTTCGGCCGTCACGGAGTGCTCGGCCTCGCCAACGTCGACATGACGCCCGAGATGGCCACCAAGGTCGCGTTGGCATTCGCGACCCACCTGAAGAAGGACGCCACGGTCGTCACATCGCGCGACTCGTCTCGCACGGCACGGATGCTGAAGCGCGCGGTGATGGCCGGCCTCAACGCCGGTGGGATCAACGTGCTGGACCTCGAGGTCGCCTCCGTGCCCCTCACCCGCTTCGTCTGCCGGCTGGCGAACGTGTCGGCCGGCGTCTCGATTCGCCTGGTCGAGGACGAGCCCGACAACGTGGTCATCCGCTTCTTCACCGACGACGGCTCCGACATCACCCCGGAGCACCAGCGCAAGATCGAGCGGCTCTTCGCCCGCGAGGATTTCCGGCGGGTGCGTCCCGCCGACATCGGCGACATCGGCCTCCCGCCCCGGGCGGTCGAGCAGTACGCGGTCGAGCTCGAGTCGACGATCGACGTCGCCGCGATCGCCGAGCGTCGCTTCAAGGTGGTGATCGACTACGCGTACGGCTCGGTCTCCTACGTCATGCCCAACGTGCTGGCGAAGCTCGGTGCCGACGTGCTCGCGGTCAACCCGTACGCCTCCACTCGTGGCCTCGTCTCCTACGACCGCATGGAGCACGCCAAGGACGTGGCCGATCTCGTGGTGGCAAGCGGAGCGCAGCTCGGCGGCGTGATCGACCCCGACGGTGAGGTGCTCACGCTCATCGACGATCGGGGCCACGTGCTCAGCGCCGACGAGGCGCTCTTCGTGATGCTCGACCTCGTCACGGATCGGCTCCTCGGCGACACCGTGGCCCTGCCCGTCGCCGCCAGCAAGAAGGCCGCCGACCTCCTCGTCAGCCGCGGCTTCAAGGTGCTGTGGACCCGGATGACCTCCGCGGCGCTGGCCGAGGCATCGCGTGAGACGGGTGTCGGATTCGCGGCGGACCTCTCGGGCGGGTTCATCCTTCCCGGGTTCCTCCCGGCCCTCGATGGCGCCGCCGCGTTCTTGAAGGTCCTCGACCTGCTTGCGATCCGGCACGTCGCGTTGTCGGAGCTCGTCGCCACCGCACCACCGGTGCACATCGTGAAGGAGGAGGTCGTCACGCCCTGGGAGGCGAAGGGCTCGGTGATGCGATCGCTGGTCGAGCAGAACAAGGGGCGTGACATCGAGTTGGTCGACGGGGTGAAGATCCACCACGCGGATGGGTGGGTGCTCCTGTTGCCCGACCCGGACGAACCGGTGACCCACATCTGGGCCGAGGCCGACTCCCATGCGGAGGCGCGTTCGCTCACCCAGGAGTACGCCCGCCGCGTGCGCCAGATGCAGCGCTGAGCGCGGCGGGACCCATCCACTAGGTTCACCGGCCATGAACATCCCCGACGATCTCCGGTACTCGACGGACCACGAATGGGCGAAGATCGAGGGCGAGCGGGTCAGGGTCGGGATCACCGACTTCGCCCAGGACAATCTCGGGGACGTGGTGTTCGTGGCGCTGCCCGAGGTCGGCGTGACGTTGGACGCTGGAGCGTCGTTCGGCGAGGTCGAATCGACGAAGTCGGTCTCTGACCTCTACGCGCCCGTGTCGGGCGAGGTGGTGGAGGTCAACGCGGAGCTCGAAGGCACTCCCGAGCTGTTGAACCGCGATCCCTACGGTGAGGGGTGGATCTGTGTCATCGGGGCGAGCGATCCGTCCCAGCTCGACGGCCTGCTCGACGCGGCCGGCTACCGGGCCCTGATCACGGACTGAGCCGATCGCCGATGGACGAGTTCGCGTGCCCGCAATGCGGTCATCCCAATCCGCTGGACGCGAACTTCTGCTCTGTCTGTGGTGCCGAGGTCGACGCGGAGGAGGTGCTGCGCACGGCGACCCATGATGTGGTCGACCTCTCGGCCGAGGTCCCGATCATGGTGGTGGTGCGGGGGGCCAACGCCGGCTCCCGGTTCGCGCTGACCGACGACGTCGTGACGATCGGTCGCCACCCCGATTCGTCGATCTTCCTCGATGACGTGACGGTGTCGCGGCGCCACGCCGAGGTCCGTCGAAGCGGGACGGAGCTGGAGCTGGTCGACGTCGGGTCGCTGAACGGCACCTACGTGAACGGTGACCGGATCGACATGGTCCAGCTCGCCGAGGGTGACCAGTTGCAGGTGGGGAAGTTCAAGCTCGTCGTCGTGATCGGCGGAGTCGATGGAGACTGAGGTCGGCGCCCATCTCTCGATCGGCGAGGTGCTGTCGTTGCTGCAGGTCGAGTTCCCCGACGTCACCATCTCCAAGATCCGGTTTCTCGAGAGCCAGGGGTTGATCGATCCCGAGCGCACGCCGTCGGGCTACCGGAAGTTCTACGAGACCGACATCGAGCGGTTGCGTTGGGTCCTGCGGCAGCAGCGCGACCACTTCCTGCCGTTGAAGGTGATCAAGGCCAAGCTCGACGAGGGCCGGATGGGCGACGACGACCCAATGCCCGAACAACCCGAGCAGCCCGAGCTGTTCGACCGCGACGCCGAGCCGGCCGCTCCGACCCCGGCGAAGTCGCGGACCGCCGCTGCGAGACGTCCGACCGAGCCCCGCCCCACGCAGGCCGCCCCGCCCGATGCGCCGGAGCCCGAATCGCCGTCGGCGGAGTCGTCCGAGAACGGTGAGCACGATCCAGCGGCTTGGCTCGCTGCGCTCCAGGAGTCGCCGAAGCCCCCGTCCCGTGGCGTGCCGAGCCGACCGGTCGAGCCCCTGCTCGACCCCGACGAACAGCTCTCCGGCCAGCACTACAGCGCGAGCGAGCTCGCGGCCCACGCGGGCGTCGATCCAGAGGTGATCGCGGCGCTGGCCGAGTTCGGTCTCCTGGTGGGGTCGACGTTCGGGGGCGAGACCTCCTTCGACGACGCCGCTCTCGAGGTCGCGCTCGCGGCGTCGGCGTTCGTGGGCCGTGGCATCGAGCCTCGCCACCTGCGTTCCTACAAGCTCGCGGCCGATCGCGAGGCGGGACTGTTCGAGCAGCTCGCCCTGCCGCTGTTGCGGCAGCGCAACCCGCAATCGCGACGCCAGGCCGCCGATCTCGTCAGTGAGCTGAGCGACCAGGGCGAGAGCCTGCGCCGGGCATTGCTGCGCCAGGCGTTGCGTGCGCACGTGACGCCTCGTTGATCCCGCAGTCGGGCGAATTTCGTTCGTCGGCCCTGCCCGCCCGTGTGCCGGTGGCAGGTAGGGTGCGAACGTGACCGACGGTCCCGACGTCGAGATGGAGCTGGTGGGCGTTCGTGTCGAGATGCCCTCGAACACGCCCATCGTGGTGCTGCGCGAGCGCGGGGGACTTCGGCGCTATCTCTCGATCTTCATCGGCGCGCCGGAGGCCACGGCGATCGCGTTCGCCCTCGAGGGCGTCGAGACTCCACGCCCCCTCACTCACGACCTGCTCTGCACGGTCGTCGAGGCCATGGGAGCCACGCTGGCCCGGGTCGTCGTGACCGAGCTGCGCGACACCACCTACTACGCCGAGCTCCACCTCGACCACGGCGGGGAGCAGGTCGTCGTCTCGTCGCGACCCTCCGATGCCATCGCCCTGGCCGCGCGCGTCGGATGCCCGATCCTCTCGGCCAACGCAGTGCTGGTGGAGGCGGGGTACCTCGACGACGCCGACGTCGAGGTCGACGAGGAGCCTGATGTCGATCCCGACGAGGTGGTCGAGGAGTTCCGCCACTTCATCGACAGCGTCAACCCCGACGACTTCGCCTCGTGACGCGGCGCGGGGCCGGCAACCCCTCTTCGTGGTCGAGCGAACGCATTGCGCGCGACCATCCTTCTGGCAGGAAAGGTCGACATCTAACATCCCACCGGCGTAACTTCCGACGTGTGATCCCTTTGAGGGAGGGCCCCGAGTGAGCGACCAGCAAGAGCTCGATACCACTGACCGCGAAGGCTTCAGCGGCCGGCGCACGGCCGAGATCGTCGGGATCTCGTACCGCCAGCTCGACTACTGGGCTCGAACCGACCTGATCCGACCTTCGCTCGCGGATGCCGCGGGGAGCGGGAGCCGGCGGCGCTACTCATATCGCGACCTCCTCGAGCTGAAGGTGATCAAGAGCCTGCTCGACTCGGGGATCAAGCTCGAGTCGGTGCGCGAGGTGTTCGCGTATCTGCGCACTCAGCTCGACCAGGACGTCGCTGCCGCCAACCTCGTCATCAGTGGGCGCTCCTCGGTCGTGGTGAGCTCGGGTGACGAGCTCATCGACGTCCTTCGTCGTGGCCAGGGGGTATTGAACGTCCTGCCGCTCGGCGGTGTGAAGGAGGAGCTCGACGCGAAGATCGTCGAGCTGCGACCCACCCTCGACCACGAAGCCGGCTCCGCCGCGAACGTGGTCTGAACCGACTGCCGCTCCATGATCGGGCGCGTCGGCGCGCCCGCTAGCGTCACCCCGTGACGTCACTGCGCACCTCCCCGCTCGACGCGATCCACCGGGCGCTCGGCGCACGCATGGTTCCATTCGGCGGCTGGGACATGCCGCTGTCCTACGACGCCGGGACCCTCGCCGAGCACCGCGCCTGTCGGACCTCCGCGGTGGTCTTCGACGTGAGCCATCTCGGCACCGTGCGGGTCCTGGGAGGCGGCGCCCACGCCTCGCTGCAGGCCACGCTCACCAACGATCTCGACAAGGTCGAGGCGGGCCGGTGCCAGTACACGCACCTGCTCGGCGACGATGGCTCGGTCGACGACGACATCATCGTGTGGTGGGTCGATGAGGATCGCTTCGACGTCATGCCGAACGCCTCGAACACCGATCGCGTCACGACGGCACTCCGCGACGCCGGCGCACCCGAGGTCGCCGACGTGACCTCGACCCGGGCCGTGCTCGCGGTGCAGGGCCCTGAGGCACGTTCGATGCTCGGAAGCGTGCTGCCCGATGCGGCGTCGGTCGGGCGATTCCGGGTGCGTCGCTTCGACTTCGACGGGACCGAGTGCCTCGCGGCCGGTACCGGATACACCGGCGAGGACGGCGTCGAGCTCGCGGTGCCGACCGACCGGGCGCCCGACGTGTGGCGTGCGGTCACCTCCGCGGGCATCGAGCCCGCGGGTCTCGGCGCTCGTGACACGCTCCGGCTCGAGGCGGGCCTACCGCTGCATGGTCACGAGCTGGGCCCCGGCATCACCCCGCTCAATGCAGGCCTGGAGTGGGTCGTGAGTTGGACCAAGGGAGCGTTCCGTGGCCGTGACGCGCTGGCGGCTCAGCGTGAGGCGGGAGTCCGGCCGGTGCTGCGGGGGCTGGCGGTCGAGGGCCGCCGTCCACCGCGGGCCGACCAACGCGTCCTTCGCGGTGGTGATGACGTGGGATGGGTGTCGAGCGGCAACTTCTCCCCGATGCTCGAACACGGCATCGCGCTCGCCTTCCTCGAGCCGATGATCGCGATCGGCGACCAC
>DATEEV010000130.1:0-9707 GCA_035281005.1 Microthrixaceae bacterium
TGAGCCTCGTCGAGCTCGCCCTCGTGGATGTCGTAGTACCGCGTCTCCGACGTCGTGGACTCGCCCGATGGGACAGGTCGCAGCGACGTGCCGCGGAAGAACGTCACCTTCATGTAGTTGGTGAAGCAGTGGAACGAGACGAACCAGCCTTCGCCCTCGTTGCCGTAGAACGGCGAGTTCCACTTGACCGCCTTCTGAACGTCGGGGACCGCCTCCACGATCAACGCGTCGAGGCGGCGCCCTATGTCACGCTTCCAGCCCGGTATGGCCGCGATGTAGGCCTGCACGGGCGCATCGCCCTCGCCCTTCGGGATCTGAGGGTTGCCGCCCGAGAGGAGGTTCGGCTTCGCCGGCTGCTTCTTGGCGGACTTCGCCGGCTGCTTCTTGGCGGACTTCGCCGGCTGCTTGGTCTTCTTCTGCTCGGCCATCAGGAGACCACGATGCCACCGTCACAGGTGATGATGTCGCCGACCGTGAACGCGCCGGCCCGGGACGCGAGGAAGATCGCCACCCCGGCGATGTCCTCGGGCGTACCGATCCGCCCGCGACCCATCGTTCGACCGAGGGCGTCCCAGTCGGTCCCGTCGACGTCGCCGCCGGTGCCCACGCCCGTGCTCAGCATCCACGTCGGGAACGGTCCGGGCGCGATCGCGTTCACGAGGATGTTGCGCTTGACGAGCTCGGCGCCGAGTTGGCGGCTGAGCGCGTGCACCGCCGCCTTCGACGGGCCGTAGGAGTACGTCTGGAACCTGGGCGGTCTCAGCCCGTCGACGGAACCGATGTTGATGATGCGCGACGGATCGTCGCGTGTCGCCCCGGCCTCGAGCATCGGGACGAGCCGTTGGGTGAGGAAGAACACGCCCTTCACGTTGGTGTCCATCACCTTGTCCCAGCCGGTCTCGGGGAACTCCTCGAGCGGCGCGCCCCACGACACCCCGGCGTTGTTGACGAGCACGTCGAGGGAGGTCTCGTCGGAGCGTAATGACTCGACGAAGGCGTCGATCCCCTCGAGCTCCGACAGGTTCGCGGGAATCGAGACACAGGTGCCGCCGTACTCCGCGACGAGCCGCTCTGCCGTCGCATCGCACACGTCGGCTTTTCGGGAGCTGATGTAGACCTTGGCGCCGTTCGCGAGGAACCCTGCCGCGATCATCTCGCCGATGCCCCGCGAGCCGCCGGTCACGACGACGACCTTGTCCCGCACGGAGAAGAGGTCGTCGATCTTGAAGGTGGTCATCTGCACATCCTTGGTCATCCGCTCGAGCTCCGTCGCCGACTCGGGCCAGCGACGATCACTCTGCCCGTTTTTCCGGGGTCGAGATGTGGTGTTCCCTCGGGCCAGGCGTCGGACAGCGCACCGCGGCGGATGGCCGGCCCGGTCGTCCGGAGCGCCGCGCACACACTCGCGAACTTGAGTCGGTCGCCGTTCGACCACTTGAAGTCGAAGCGCCGGCGCACGAGGTCGGGCATGGCGCCGTACACGAGCAGCCTGAGCACCTCCGATCCGAAGCGAGCGACGAGGCCGTCGAAAACCGAGAGCGGGCCGGGAAGGTGCGGCAGTTCGGCAGGGCCTGGGTTCGTCTCGGGGTCGAGGACCCAGCTGACTGCCGGGGTCAGCTCCAGCTGGTGAGCGCAGATGTGGTCGAAGCGGGCCCAGAAGTCGTCGAGGGTCGAGGGCACGGCGCGGTCGCTGACGCCGTAGCGGCGGAACCAGGTGACGGTCTCGGCATAGAGCTGCTCCTGTTGTGAGCGGCCGAGCCGTCCGGGGAAGTAGAGCTCGCGGGCTCGGAAGAACTCCCAGGTGAAGGTGGCGTGCGCCCACCAGAAGATCTCGGGGTCGAGGGCGTGGTAGCGACGGCCGTGATCGTCTGCTCCCTTGATCTCGGTGTGGAAGTCGCGGATCGTTCGGCCCTGTTCGTCAGCCTCGTCACCCTCCGCGAAGATCGAGCCCCAGATGTAGGGGATCGAGCGGAAGATCCGGTCGTAGGGGTCGTCGAAGAAGTTCGAGTGGTCGGTGACCCCGGCGCCCAGTCCGGGCAGCATGAGCTGCATCAGTCCCGCCGCCGTGCCGGGAATCAGGCCACGCGGATCCCCGGCGATCGACCAGAGCAGCGACCCGGGTCCCAGTGGAGCGCCCTGCGCGCGTGGTCGGGCCTCGGTCGCACTCATCGCTCGGCCTCCTTCGGCACCAGGTCGGATGCACGCCCCTCCAGGACGGCGCCCACGTGGGTCCTGATCAGCGCTCTCGGGATCACCGTGTCGGTCGTGGCAGCAAGCACCGCGAACCCGAACAGCGACGCGACGACCGAGCCCGCGATCTCGTCGGTGACGCCGAACGATCGCACCACGCGCAGGACGTGCTGGTCGTCGGCGACGCGTCCGCGTCGGTGGAGCGCCAGTCGGACCTCGACCATGGCCAGGAACTCCCGCGCGCCGAGACCGACGAGCTCCTCGAGGAAGTCGGTGCACGCGTCGATCAGTGGCCGGCCGTCGGCGACCGCCGCGCTCGCCATGCGCGTGAGCCGTTCGTCGAAGTCGTCGAGGTAACGCGAGGTCGCCGCGACCATGAGGTCTTCGACGGTCGGGAAGTGGTAGCTCACCCGCGCGAGCGGGACGCCCGCATGTTCGGCCACGGCACGGTGGGTGAGCCCGCCGACTCCCGTCTCGACGATCACGACCGACGCCGCGGTGAGGATCCGGTGACGGCTGGCGACTCCCCGCTCCCGCCTCCCGTCGACGGTCGTCATCACATCTGACATAACTGAACACACTTACAGATAGTTATGTGGTCGGCAACGGGCTCCTCGGACCGACAGCGCGACAGCGCGACAGTGCGACAGCGTGTGACGACGATCGAGCCCCGTTAGCCTTGCCCGCCGACCGCGAGGGGAGGTCGCGATGGCGGTGTATGTGTTGGTGCATGGTGGTTGGAGTGGCGCCCACGGGTTTCGACACGTTCGACGCAGATTGGCGGCTGCGGGCCACGAAGTGTTCACCCCGAGCCTGACCGGCATCGGCGAGCGTGCCCATCTCGCCAGCCCGATGGTCAACCTCAGCACCCACGTCCGGGACGTCGTCAACCAGGTGCTGTACGAGGATCTGAGCGAGATCGTCCTGCTCGGCTTCTCCTACGGTGGGTTCGTCATCACCGGTGCCCTCGACCACATCGCCGGTCGGGTTCGCCACCTCGTGTACCTCGATGCGTTCGTGCCCGACGACGGTGAGACGGCGCTCGGGCACACGATGGGGATCGAGGCGGGGCCCGCCACCCTGATCGAGGATTGGCTCGTGCCCCCACCCGAGCGCACCTTCGACGACCCGGCCGAGGCGGCGTGGATGAACGCCCGCCGCACCCCCCATCCGATCGGGTGCTTCACCGAGCCCATACCCGTCCGCCGCCCGCCCGAGGAGTTCGGCTTCACCCGCACCTACATCAAGGCGACCTTGGATCCACCCACCGATGTGGGCGCCGACGCGCTCGCGCGAGCGGGCGAGCGCGCGAAGGCGTCGCCAGCCTGGCGCTACCGCGAGCTGTCCACGACGCACATCGTGCCGAGCAACCGTCCCGACGAGCTCACCGCGATCCTGCTCGAGCTGGACACCTGAACGCGTCGGAGCTCACTCCGTGCGGAGGGCGACGGCGGCTCGCGTTCGTCCGGCAACACGGGCTGGCACCGCCGCCACCAGGTTGCACAGCAGGATCGCGGCAACGGCGAGGATGACGAGGGCAAGGACGGGGATCGTCGCCGACGGCACGACGTCGAGCTGCTCGGCGAAGCGTCGCCACATCCAGGTGCCGCCCAGCACGCCCAGCGGGATGCCGATGGCCAGCCCGAACGCGATGGTGATGGTCGCCTGCCAGGCCACGGCGATGGAGACGTCGCGCCGCGTGAACCCCATGACCTTCAGGAGCGCGAGGTCGCGACGCCGGCGGGCGATCGACACCGACAGCACCAGGGCCAGGGCCACGAGGGCGGCGAGCGCGAGCGCGCCGGCCACGACGGTCGGCGCCGCGCCGATGTCATCGCTGTGGGCGATCTCGGCCGGCCGGCGGGATCGGAACACCTCGGTGGAGCCGGGGAACTCGCCGATCCCCGCCGTGGCCTCGCGGAGCCACGCCTCGACCTCGTCGGCGTTCTCGCCGTCGGCGTAGCGAACGAACGCCGCCGGCGACGCGGGGCCGTCGCCGAGCGCACCCGGCACGAGCTCAGGGGCGACGACGGCGCCGATGCCGAGGGACGGGTGGTTGCCGTGCACCTGGCCGAGCGTCGGCAGGGTCGCGATGCCGACGATCCGGGCGATGCTGGGCCGACCCCCGCCGGCGAGCTCGACCTCGTCGCCGAGCTCCTTGTCGAGGACATCGAGGGTCGACGTGCCGACGACGATCTCCTCGGGAGTCGTGGCCGCCCGCCCTTCGAGGATCGGTGGCCCCACGGTCGAGCCCGGCTCCAGGCCGATCAACGGCACGTTGTGGCCGTCGATGTCGTCGGCGCCGAAGTACACCGGCGCCCAGCCGTCGACGCGGGGGTCGTCGTCGACCAGGTCGGCGAACGACTCCACGTCGATGACGCCGTAGCCGCCGGTGTCGAGGAGCGTCGCGTCCCAGTCCCAGCCGTAGAGGCGCGGGGTCGCGACGAGGGTGTCGAGGCTCGAGGCGAAGCAGAGCGCGGAGACCAGGGCGGTGATCGCCAGCGACGTCCCGGCCAGCACCCAACGCACCGGCACCGCCGTGCGGCCGTGCCCTGGCTCGAGCGCCAGGCGAGCACCGGCCACCGCGGCGGGACGAAGCCCAGCCGAGGCGGCGAGCTGCACCACCCGCGACGGCCGTGCGACTCGCGCCCGGGCCCGGTCCTGCGTCGCCACCGCGATGACGACGACGCCGAACAGGCACGCGACGAACGCCAGCGCGCCGAGGCCCAGCACGGTCCAGTCGAACGCCACGCCGGGATCGACCTCGATGCGGCGGACCGGGCCGATCGGCATCGCCGGCGACACGGCGACGCCGACGAGCACGGCGAGCACGGTCCCGGCGAGGATCGGGATGGCCGACAGGGCGATCGCCTTCCCCGCCACGGCTCGACGAGGCGCCCCGAGCGCTCGCAGCACGTCGTCGGTGTCCTCGTCGGTCCGCACCTGGCGGGCCAGGGCCAACCCCACGAGGGCGAGGGTGGCGAGCGCCATCGCAGCTCCGAAGAACGCCAGCGCCAGCGCGGCCGGCCGGATCGCGACCTGGGCGCGCGCCACGTCCTCGGCGTGATGACGGAACACCGCCCCGGCGGACTCCGGCCGCTCGGCGACGTAACGGGACTCGACGGCGGCGACATCGGCCTCGCCCCGCTTCAGCACGAGGTGGTGCCAGACGTAACTGGCTGCCTCTGCGTTCTGCGTCGCGAACGCCGGGGTGAGGAGGTAACGCGGGATCCGGTCGGACTCGTGCTGCACCACCTCGTCGGGGAACACCCCCACGCCCACGATGGTCATGTCGACCTCGGCAAAGGGCGTCGGCAACTCCTCGAGGAACGCCTCGTCGGCGAGCTGCTCGTCCGTGTACACCGCGAGGCGCCGGCGATCACCGACCTCATAGCCCTCGACCTCGTGGGCGAACTCGCTGACGACGATCTCCCCGACCTCGTCGGGGTCCGACATCCGGCCGTCGACGATGCCCACTCGGTCCTGGGTGAAGTACTGCCCGTCGATGCTGCCGACGGCCTCGCCACTGGTCGCGTCGAGGTCCGGAGTGCCGTCATCGGCGAGGGGAAAGACGTTGAAGGATGCCCAACTGCCGGTCTGCTCGACCTCCGGGAGGCTCGCGAGCACGACGCCGTCGGTTCCGTCATCGGTGAAGTTGTTGACGGCCAGGTCGGACGGGTGCCCGGCGGCGAGGAACCGCGGGTAGGCCGACTGGGTCCGCCGGGCGCCGGCGAACGCCCCGAGGGCGGCACCACCGAGCACGCCGAGGACGAGGGCGGTGAGCAGCAGGGCACGCCAGCGCCGCCGGGCCGCGGTGGCGACACATAGCCGGATCACCCGCGCCTGACCCATGTGGTCACTTTCTCCCATTCACACGAGCTTGACCAGGGGATGGTGCACTCCACCCGGTGGGGGTGCTGGCCCCACCCTGCCGCTCCTCACCCGCTGGGGTCGTACGCTGCCGAAATGGTGGCTGGGGACCGAACACCCGGCGCTCTGAGCATCGATCGCGGTCAGAGCACGTAATCCTCGCCGGTCGCTCGCACGGTGATGTCGCTCACGTCGACGCCCCACGGCATGTCGATGACGGCCACGATCTGCGCCGCGAGATCGTCCGGGCTGAGCGTCCAGTAGCCGACGTCATCAGGATCGAGCTCGCGTGGCTCCATCGAGCCCTGGAGCATTCGTTGGATCTGCGACGCGTACCGCTCGGTGTTCTGGCCGGTGATGCCGACGAACGCCTCGAAGTTCACCACGCCCGAAGCGAGGTTCGTGCCGGGGACTCCGGTCGGACGAATGACCGTCGTCTTGATCTTCCCCTGCGACTCGACGCGCAGGGCGTCGGACAGCACCGCCACCGCGGCCTTGGTCGCGCTGTAGACACCGGAGCCGGCGACCCCGCGATTGGCGTAGATCGACGAGATGTTGACGATGTGCCCCCGGCCCTGCTCGATCATCTGGTCGTGGACGGCGGCGATCCCGTGCACCACTCCTTTGAAGTTGATGTCGATGGCACGGTCCCAGGCCTCCCACGCGGCGTCGTGGTCCGCGAAGAACGCAAGGGGCATCACTCCGGCGTTGTTGACGAGGACGTCGACCGCGCCGAACCGCTCGACCGCCACCCGCACGGCGCCATCGAGATCGGCCTTGCGGGTCACGTCGGCGCGCACTGCCACCGCCTCGCCTCCGGGCTCCGCGATGGCGGTCACCGCGGCGGCCACAGAGTCGGCATCGACGTCGGACGCGACGATGCGTGCTCCACGCGAGGCCGCGAGCTCAGCGGTGAGTCGGCCGAATCCACTCCCGGCACCCGTGATCAGGATGACCTTGCCTCGGAGGTTGTCGCCGTCGGTCACCATTCGCCTCGTGACGACTTCCTGGCCGACCGCTGAGCGAGCCGCCCCGCGATGATGACGGGCCACTGGTACACCCCGGCGGGAAGACGGCTGATGAGGTCGATCAGCTTGCCGTCAGCGCCGACGACCACCCGTCGACGATCGCGTTGCACCGCTCGGAGTATCTCCTGGGCCGCCTGCGTGGGAGTTGATCGAGCGATCCTGTCGAACGCCGCGGCGGGATCGTCCCCGTCCTTCAAACCTGCCCCGGCAACGTCGGGATCGAATCGCGCATTACGAGCGATGTTGGTCTTCACGCCGCCCGGGTGGACGGTGGTCGAGGAGACAGTGCTCCTCTCGGACTTCAACTCGATGCGCAGCGCGTCGGTGAACCCGCGAACCGCGAACTTCGCCGAGTTGTACGCGGACTGCGTCGGGACGCTGATCAGACCGAACACGCTGGACACGTTGACGATGTGCCCGTCAGCCGAGGCTTTCAGGTGTGGCAGGAACGCCTTCGTGCCGTGGACCACGCCCCAGAAGTTGATCCCCATCAACCACTCGAAGTCCTCGTAGGACATCGCCTCGACGGTGTAGCCGAGCGCGACGCCGGCGTTGTTGAAGACCAGGTTGACCTTGCCGTGGTCGGCGACCACCGATTCCGCCCACGCAACCATCGCGTTCTTGTCGGAGACGTCGACGCGCTCGCTGGTGATCTTGACGCCTCGGCCCTCACACATGACGACCGTCTCTGCGAGCCCCGCCTCGTCGATGTCGCTGAGCGCGAGGTGACAGCCTGCTGCGGCCAACTCGAGGGCGAGCGCCCGACCGATGCCCGACGCTGCACCGGTGATGGCGGCCACCTTCCCAGTGAAGTCCTTCATGAGGTTTTCCCCCTCGTCTGAGGTCTCGAAAGTACCGGAGGTTCGTCACCCGGTGCGCCGTCCGAGGTCGGGTGGACGCTGAGGCCACCCGGCCGGATCTTCCCCGGTCGAGCGAGATCCGATCGCAGTAGGGTCCGCTCCGATGGGGGAGAGCTCAACTCTCGACACCGACTACCTGGTCGTCGGGGCGGGAGCCATGGGGATGAACTTCGTCGACGCGCTGATCGACGAGTCCGACGCGGATGTCGTCATCGTCGACCGGCGGCACCGACCGGGCGGCCACTGGCTCGACTCCTATCCCTTCGTCCAGCTCCACCAGCCGTCCAAGGCCTACGGCGTGAACTCCACCCCGCTCGGACAGGACCGCATCGAACGCGACGGGCGCGAGCAGGGCTTCCTCGAACGGGCCAGCGGTGCCGAGATCTGCGGCTACTTCGACGAGGTCATGCAGCACCGCCTCCTGACCCCGGGCCGAGTGCGCTTCTTCCCGATGTGCGACCACCTCGGTGACGGGCGATTCCGCTCGAGGCTGACCGGTCAGACCACCGAGGTCACCGCCCGACGTGCCATCGTCGACGCCACCTACATGGCCTCGCGGGTACCCGCCACCGAGCCGCCACCGTTCGCCGTGGCCGACGGGGTCCGATGCGTGCCCGTCGGCCAGCTCACCAACATCGACGAGCCGCCGGCTGGATTCGTGATCGTCGGCGGCGGTAAGACCGCACTCGACGCCGCCTGCTGGCTGCTCGACCGCGGCACTCCACCCGAGCGCATCACCTGGGTCAGGCCCCGAGACTCCTGGCTCCTGAACCGCGCCTACTTCCAGCCCGGACCCGGTGTCGCGGTCACCTTCGAAGGTGTTGTCCTCGAGGTCGAGGCCGTGGCCGAGTCCAGCTCGATCGACGAGGCGTTCGCGCAACTCGAGCGCTACCAGGTCATGCTCCGCACCGATCCCACGGTGACCCCGTCGATGATGAGGGGCGCGACCCTCAGCATTGGCGAGCTCGACCAACTGCGGCGTATCGAGAACGTCGTGCGCCTCGGTCACGTCGAGCGCATCGACCTCGACGAGATCGTGCTCGATCACGGCTCGATCCCGACCAGTCCCGACCATCTGCACGTCCATTGCGCGGCAGGAGGACTCCCCGACAGGCCGCCGGTTCCGATCTTCAGCGACCACTCGATCACCCTCCAGGTGGTCAGCCGCGTGAGCTTGCCGCTGTCGGCGGGGATGATCGGCCATCTCGAATCGACCCGGCGGACCACCGCGGAGAAGAACCGACTCCTCCGCCCCAATCCGTGGCCTCACACACCGTTCGACTTCATGCGTCACGTCCTGATCGGGATCAAGACCGAGATGCAGTGGCAGGACGACGACGGGCTCCAGGCCTGGGTCGACTCGTCCCGGCTCAACCTCGTGCAGGGCATCGACGGCGACCCCGACCAGGCCAGGGTGACCGAGCTGCAGGGGCGCTTCTTGACCGCGCTGTTCCCCGCCCTGGCCAACATCGAGCAATGGGCCACGCGGGCCTCCCCGGCCGAGCAGGCACGGATCCTCGAACCGGCCGCCCCCGCAACGGCATGAACCGCGGGCATCGACATCACATTCAGGGACGTCGTCCGCGACGGTCCATATGACCACCACTCACAGAGGGAGAACGGAATGACCGACGACCAGAACACCACCGCCCAGCCCAACGTCTCGGCGTCACTGGCCCGCCGCCTGATCGAGGCCGGAGCCGCGCGCGGCGCGGAGCTCGGCAAGGGGTTCACGATCGCCGTCGTCGACGCCAGCGGC
>DATEEV010000131.1:0-2850 GCA_035281005.1 Microthrixaceae bacterium
CATCGAGGGTCGCATGGAAGCCGATCAGCTCGACGGGTTCCGCCGTGAGATCGGCGGCGGGCTCTCGAGCTACCCCCACCCCCGCCTCATGCCCGACTTCTGGGAGTACCCGACGGTCTCGATGGGGCTGGGCCCGATCAATTCGATCTACCACGCACGGTTCAACAAGTACCTCCACAATCGCCGCATCGACGACACCTCCGGCTCGCGGGTCTGGTGCTTCATCGGCGACGGCGAGTGCGACGAGCCCGAGACCCTCGCCGGCCTCGCACTCGCCGGTCGAGAGCAACTCGACAACCTGACCTGGGTCGTGAATTGCAACCTGCAGCGCCTCGACGGGCCGGTGCGCGGCAACGGCAAGATCATCCAGGAGCTCGAGGCGACCTTCCGCGGCGCGGGTTGGCACGTGATCAAGGTGATCTGGGGCACGAAGTGGGATGACCTGCTCGAGCACGACACCGATGGGCTGCTCGTCGACCAGATGGACCGCACCGTCGACGGCCAGTTCCAGCGCTACGCGGTCGAGTCGGGCGCGTACATCCGGGAGCACTTCTTCGGGCCCGACCCCCGGCTTCGCAAGCTCGTCGAGAACATGAGCGACGCCGAGCTCGAGTCGTTGCCCCGCGGCGGCCACGACACCCAGAAGGTGTACTCGGCGTACAAGGCGGCCACCGAGGTCCGCGGCCAGCCGACCGTGATCCTGGCCAAGACCGTGAAGGGCTGGGCCCTCGGCGAGGACGTCGAGAGCCGCAACGCGACCCACCAGATGAAGAAGCTGAACAAGGCCCAGCTCGCGACGCTGCGCGACCGGCTCAACCTCGGCGACGTCGTCTCCGACGAGGACCTCGAGGGCGACATACCGCCCTTCGTGCGACCCGATCCCGAGTCCCCCGAAGCTCGTTACCTGGCCGAACGACGCCGCGCGCTCGGCGGCGCGCTCCCCCGCCGCACCGTGCAGGAGCGCCGCCCCCTGGCGCTGCCGGCAGCCAGCGTGTTCGCCGAGCTGTTGACCGGATCCGGCGAGCAGCCGGTGTCGACCACGACCGCGTTCACCCGACTGCTCCGCAACCTCACCCGCGACGAGGCCGTCGGGAGCCGCGTGGTGCCGATCGTGCCCGACGAGGCCCGTACCTTCGGCATGGACTCGTTGTTCCGCGAGCTCAAGATCTACGCGGCACAGGGCCAGCAGTACGAGCCGGTCGACCACCACCTGCTGCTGTCCTACGCGGAGGCGAACGACGGCCAGATCCTCGAGGAGGGGATCACCGAGGCCGGAGCGATGGCGTCGTGGACCGCGGCGGCGACCTCGTACGCGACGCGTGGCGTGCCGATGATCCCGTTCTTCATCTTCTATTCGATGTTCGGGTTCCAGCGCGTCGGCGACCTGATCTGGGCCGCGGCGGACGCCCGGGCCCGCGGGTTCCTCCTCGGCGCGACCGCTGGACGCACCACGTTGCTCGGCGAAGGCCTCCAGCACCAGGACGGCCACAGCCTCGTGCTCGCTTCGACGGTGCCGCCGTGTCGCGCCTATGACCCCTCCTTCAGCTACGAGCTCGCGGTCATCATCCAGGACGGGATCGACGCGATGTATGCGCGGGGCCTCGACGTCTTCTACTACCTGACCGTCTACAACGAGACCTACCCGATGCCGCCCATGCCCGAGGGACGCAGTGCGAACGAGATCGAGCAGGGCATCGTGCAGGGTCTCTACAAGTGGATGGACGCGCCGACCGAGCGACGCGACGCCACCGTGTTGTTCTCGGGCAGCTCGTGGCGGGCCGCGTACGAGGCACGCAACACGCTGTCGGAGGTCTACGGGATCGGCATCGAGCTGTGGAGCGCCACCTCGTACAAGGCGTTGCGCGAGGAGGCCCTCGCCACCGAGCGGTGGAACCGCCTGCATCCGGTCGACGCGCCGCGGCAGCCGCTCGTCACCCAGAAGCTGCTCGGGGCGAGTGGTCCGATCGTCGCGGTGTCGGACTACATGCGGATGGTGCCCGATCAGATCTCGCGATGGGTGCCGGGACGGTGGCTGTCGCTCGGCACCGACGGGTTCGGCCAGAGCGACACCCGTGAGAAGCTCCGCCGCCATTTCGAGACCGACGCGGCCCACGTCGTCGTGGCGGTCTTGTCACAGCTCTGCCTGGAGGGCATCGTGACGCCCGACGTCGTCGCCGATGCGATCACCCGTCACGGCCTCGACCCCGAGAGCGTGCCCCCCTGGAGCATCTGAGCCTGGAGCGTGTGACATGGCCCGATCGAGCCCGACCAAGCCTGCGCCGAGCATCCCCATCACCGGTGACCCCGTGGCGAACGCGCTGCTGGTCGACGACCCCTTGGCGTTGCTGATCGGGATGCTGCTCGACCAGCAGGTGCCGATGGAATGGGCGTTCATGGGCCCGTCGACCCTGACCGCTCGCCTGGGCGGCCTCGACGCGAAGCGCATCGCGGCCATGGACCCCGAGGAGTTCGTCGCGGTGTGCGCGTCAAAGCCGGCGATCCACCGGTTCCCCGCCTCGATGGGCAGGCGGATCTGGGAGATGTGCTCGTACCTCGCCGACCACTACGACGGCGACGTGGCCACGCTGTGGACGAGCACGGCGTCGGGCGACGAGCTCTATTCACGGCTTCGCGAGCTACCGGGATACGGCGACGAGAAGAGCCGGATCTTCATGGCGATCCTGGGCAAGCGCCTCGGGGTCGCGCCGGCGGGCTGGGAGCAGGCGTCCACGCCGTTCTCCGACGAGCAGCCGCGCTCGGTCGCGGATGTGGCCGACGACGAGTCGCTGCAGCGGGTCCGCGAGTGGAAGAAGGCGAAGAAGGCCGCCAAGAAGGCCAAGACCGACTGAC
>DATEEV010000132.1:0-3491 GCA_035281005.1 Microthrixaceae bacterium
GACGAGGGCGCCGCCACGACGCCGGCTCGGCTGGGGCGCCGGCGGGGCGACTGCCGCAGTCGGCGGTCCCGGGGGGAACGGGGGGCCCAACGAGCCGGCCGCAGGCGGCGGAGCGTAGGGGGACGACGGCGTGGAGCCGTACGACGGCGGTCCGTAGGAGGGAGTCGGGGGGACCGAGGGGCCCGGTTCCGGGGACGACGGGTTGGCCGGCGGCACGATGCCAGACGGAGGAGCCCACGGTCCGCCGACGGGAGTGAGGGGCGGGGACGCCGGGAAGGCGGTGGGCTGGGGTTCGGGGGGAGTCGGGTGATCGCTCATCAAGGCCTCGGGGTCATGATCGGCGTGGTGCTGGGCCACGGGATCGGATTTCGGTATGCCGATCTGACCCCCCGGGGACGGGGGGCGCAAGCGCCTGCGCTGTGACGCCGTTCAGTCCGGCGCCCGGGACTGAGAGCCATCTCAGAGCCGCAGTTCTGTTCGCGACGCCGTTGGGGGAATGCTGGTGCCACGACCCATGCGGGGTCGTCGACTAAGGAGGGGTCCCACATGGAGACCACGTGGATGGCACGAGGCAACTGCGCCGAGGAGCCGCCCAGTCTGTTCTTCCCGAGCGATGGCGTCGGGGTGGACGTGGCGCGAAAGGTCTGCGTCGACTGTCCCGTCAAGGAGACCTGCCTCGAGTACGCCCTGGAGCATCGCATCGACCACGGCGTGTGGGGCGGTACCTCCGAGCGTGAGCGCCGCCGCATCCTGCGGAGCCGGCGCATCGCGGCTCATTCGGCAGTTCCGGTCGGATCCCCCAGCTGACGCCGCCATTCGGCGGCGCGACTACTTCTCGCCGGCCTTGGTGTCCGCGTCGGCGACGTCGCCGTCCTCGGACCCTCCATCCTTCAGGCCCTGCTTGAATTCCTTCTGGGCCTGACCGAGGGAGCGAGCCAGCTTGGGGATCTGGGTACTGCCGAAGAGGACGAGCACCACCACGGCGATGATGATCCATTCCGATCCGTTGGGCATTGGCCCAGCCTACCGGCATCGTCCATCCGCCGCGACGGCAGCATCGTGACCGACAGGCAGGCCGCACGCGAGCTCTTGCGTGGTCGCCGACGTGGACTTCCCGTCGCCGAGCGTGAGCGCCACTCGCTCGCGGTCTGTCAGCGGATCGGCGATTCGGCGGTGTTCGAGGCCGCCGAGCGGATCGGCCTGTACCGAGCCGCCGATGGCGAGCTCGACCCCGCGCAGCTCGGAACGACGGCGCGAGCCTCAGGTGCGGCCACCTGGTATCCGGTGGTCGACGGCGAAGCGATGCAGTTCCGCCGGTGGGATGGAGAAGGCGGGCTGCGGGTCGGCGCATTCGGCATCGAGGAACCGGTGGACGGCGAGCAGATCGCCGGGGTCGAGCTCGACCTCGTCATCGTCCCGTTGGTCGGCTTCGACTCCTCCGGGCACCGTCTGGGGATGGGCAAGGGCTACTACGACCGTGCCTTCGCCGCCCGACCGGGTCAGGACGGACCACTGCTGATCGGCACGGCATTCGACGAGCAGGAGCTCGAGTCGATCGACCCCGAGGCCCACGACGTTGCGCTCGACGTGATCGTCACCCCGACCCGCTGGATCGCGCCGCGCTGATCGCTCGACGCGGCGACGGGGCTGGTCCGCGAGGCGCCTGACGGCGCCTGATGCTCAGGCGGTTGCCGAGCGGTCGGCGGCCGCGGCCCGGGCGAGCGCGCGCTGTCGGCGGATGCGACGACGTTCGCGTTCGCTCAGCCCGCCCCAGATCCCGAACTTCTCACCGTTGGCGAGCGCGTACTCGAGGCAGTCCTCGCGCACGACGCACCCGCGACACACGGCCTTGGCCTCCTTGGTGGAGGCGCCACGCTCGGGGAAGAAGAGATCAGGGTCGACACCGAGGCAGTTCGCCTGCATCTGCCAACTGGTGTCGGTCTCGAGTTCGATGCCCATCAGGCTGCACTCCCTGTCTGCCCTCGGCCTGCCTCGGACTGATTGTTCGCACCTTGTGCTGTCTGCATGTGCTGTCTCTGCTCGTGCTGTCTGCCCTTGCCGAACCGAGCAACGCACGCCGAGCCCGGGACATACCCCCTTTGACCCTGCTCGGCCGATACGCTGCTGTAATTACAGCGGTGTCGTTCCCCATCATTGTCCTTCCCCCCGCCGTGTGCAAGGGGTGAGTGCGAGCGGCACGATGCGGATCGTTGCGACGCAAGGCGACATCTGCCTGCTCGACGTCGACGCGATCGTCAACGCGGCCAACTCGTCACTGCTCGGCGGCGGTGGTGTCGACGGCGCGATCCATCGCGCCGCCGGGCCGGGCCTGATCGAGGAATGCCGGTTGCTGGGCGGTTGCGAGACCGGCGACGCGAAGCCCACCGGCGGCCACCTGCTTCCGGCGCGATGGGTCATCCACACCGTCGGCCCGGTGTGGCGCGGCGGCGACCACGACGAGGACGCGCTGCTCGCGTCGTGCTACCGGCGGAGCCTCGAGGTCGCCGACGAGCTCGGTGCGCGCACGATCGCCTTCCCCGCGATCTCGACCGGCGTCTACGGGTTCCCTCGCGAGCGCGCGGCGTCGATCGCGATCGCCACGCTTCGCAGCGCGACGACGCGTGTCACCGACGCGCAGCTCGTGGCGTTCGATCGCGAGACCTTCGCGCTGCTCGACATTGCGCTCGGGGGCACTCCGCGCGACGACGGCGCGGGCTGAGCGCCGAACCTCAGGCCGAGCGCCGGCCGCGGACCATGGCGCGCTTCTGCTCGATGAAGTCGACGAGCACGAAGTCCCCGAGCGTCTGAGGAGTCGTGAAGAACGCCCGACCCTTGTTGAGCTCGGTCATCCGCTCCACGAAGTGCTGCAGGCCCCGATCGGCGTCGAGCATGAAGGTGTTGATGCGGATTCCGTCGCGGGTGCAGCGCGTGACCTCGAGCAGCGTCGCGTCGACCGTCTCGCGCGTCGGTGGGTAATGGAACTCGGGAGCCCCGTACTGGTTGATGTGGGCGGTCGGCTCGCCGTCGGTGATCATGATGATCTGCTTGGTGCCGGTCTGACGGGCGAGCATCGTGCGGGCGAGCACGAACCCGTGCTGCATGTTCGTGCCGTACACGAAGTCCCAGCTCACCTCGGGGAGCTGGTCCGCCCGCAGCTCGCGGGCCACCTCGCTGAATCCGACGATGCCGAGGAAGTCGCGCGGGTACTGCATCGAGATGAGCGAGTGCAGGGCCATCGCCACCTTCTTGGCGGGCAGGAAATTGTCTCGCATCGGCATCGACAACGACAGGTCCAGCATCAGCACCGTCGCCGAACGGACCTGCTGCTCGGTCTGTTCGATCTCGAAGTCCTCGGGCTTCAACCGAAGGGGGCCCGGGTCCGCACCGGGACGCTCGGCGGACCGTCGGCGCACCGCGTTGCGGATCGTGCGCTCGATCTGCAGGTTGAACGGGTCGCCCCACTCATAGGGCTTGGTCTCGTAGGTGCGTTC
>DATEEV010000133.1:0-3173 GCA_035281005.1 Microthrixaceae bacterium
TCGGCGCCGGCATCCTTCGCCCGCCGGGCCGCGCCGATCAACAGCCCCAGGCCGACCGAGTCGACCATGGTGGCGCCGGTCAGGTCGACGACGAGACCACCCCCCACAGCCGGGTCGAGCCGCGTGGCGGCGGCTCGAAGCTCGCGACGGAACCCCGGCACTGAGGCCAGGTCGAGCTCGCCGGTCACCGAGAGGCGAACGACCCCTCCGGGACGCTCGGTGAGGACCGCGACGAACATCGGTCGAGGCTACGACAGCCCCGATCCGTGTCCCTCCACCCACATCACGTGTGGCCACGTGGACACACCTCACGTCCAGCGAACGTCAGTTCGGCCTCGTAGGCTGTGGGGCATCGCGACGCTCGTCTCACCGACCGATTCCCTGGCCCCACCCGGCACGGTCGATCGGGGTCATCCCCCGGTCGAGGCTTGGTTGGCCGCACACGTCGACCACCCGTCGATCGTCCACATCGAGCACCTGGCCGCCACGCCGCCCCGCTCCCGGACCCTCGAGCGTCCCCTTCCGCCCCACGTCGCCGACCTCGTGCCCCCGGGCGGCCTGTGGTCCCACCAGGTCACCGCCATCGACCACCTCCGTGGCGGACGACCGGTCGTCATCGCCACTCCGACCGCGTCGGGCAAGTCGCTCGCCTACCAGCTCCCCATCGCCGAGGCCGTCACCGACCGCGACCGCATGGGCACGTCGCTGCTCGTCTTCCCCACCAAGGCACTGGCCCAGGACCAGCTCCGCGCCCTGACCGACCTCGAGCTCCCGGGGCTCGTCGCGGCGACCTACGACGGCGACTGCACCCCCGAGGAGCGGGCCTGGGTCCGCCAGCAGGCCAACACCATCCTCACGAACCCCGAGATGCTCCATCACGGCATGCTCCCCAACCATCGAAGGTGGGCGGTGTTCCTGTCGCGCCTGCGCTACGTCGTGGTCGACGAGCTGCACGTGCTGCGCGGCGTGTTCGGGGCACATGCCGGGCACGTGCTGCGCCGGCTGGTGCGGCTCAGCCATCACTACGGCGGCGAGCCCACCTTCGTGTTCTGCTCGGCGACCATCGGCGAGCCGGCCCGGCTCGCCGGCGATCTGCTCGGCGTGCCGGTGACCGAGGTGTCCGACGACGGGTCTCCCCGGACCGAGCGCCATGTGGTGCTCTGGGACCCGACCGCGGGCGACCCCGACGGCGACGCGGCCTCACCCAATCGAGCGGCGGCCGAGGTGGCCGCCTCGTTGGTCGCGTCCGGCCTGCGGACCCTGGTGTTCTGCCGGTCCCGACGTGGCACCGAGCTGGTGGCCCAGCGATTGCGCCGCCGCGTGCCCGGTGGTGACGAGCGGGTGCGCGCGTACCGCTCGGGTTACCTGGCCTCGGAGCGACGCGACATCGAGGCCGATCTCTTCGCCGGCCGCCTCGACGCAGTCGTGGCGACCTCTGCCCTCGAGCTCGGCGTCGACATCGGCGGTCTCGATGCCGTCGTGCTGTGCGGCTTCCCCGGGACGGTCGCGTCGATGTGGCAACAGATCGGCCGCGCGGGCCGGTCGGGCACTCCATCGATCGCGGTGCTGGTCGCCGGGGAGGACCAGCTCGATCGCTGGGTGATGGACCACCCTCGCGAGACGTTGCTGCGCCCGCCCGAGCGAGCGGTGACCAACCCGTCGAACCCATTGGTCGCGGATGCCCACCTGGCCTGCGCCGCGCACGAGCTGCCCCTGACCCGGCCGGACGACCGGTACTGGGGCGAGCTCCTCGACGACACGGTGCGTCGCGGCGTGCTCGACGATCGCATGTCGATCCGTCGACGCCGGCGGGGCGAGGTCGCGGCCGTCTTCGCCGGCAGGGGTTGGCCGTCGTCTGCGGTGAGCCTGCGCTCTTCGTCACCCGGCGAGCTGCGCATCGTCGACCTCGACGACGAACCGGTCGGCACGATCGACCGCGCCCGGGTCTACGAGCAGACCCATCCCGGGGCGATCTACCTCCACCAGGCCCGGTCGTGGCGAGTCGTCGAGCTCGACCTGGCCACCCACACCATCGTCGTCGAGCCGGCCGACGGCGAGACCTATACCCAGACCCGATCGTCCACCAGCGTGCGGATGCTCGACGTCGACGGTCGGCGAACGGTCGGGCGAGCCGAGCTGCACCTCGGGTCACTCGAGGTGACCCACCAGGTGTCGGGCTACCAGGTGAAGCGGGTCAGCGACCATCACACCGTCGAGCGCCACGACCTCGAACTTCCCCCGACGACGCTCCAGACCCGCGGGTTCTGGTACACGTTCGACGACGAGGTGCTGGCGCTCGCGGACATCGACGCGAGCGCGCTGCCGGGCACGCTCCACGCGGTGGAGCACGCGGGGATCGGGATGCTGCCGCTGTTCGCGATCTGCGATCGTTGGGACGTCGGCGGGATCTCGACCGGGTGGCTGGCCGACACGGCGCGGCCGACGATCGTGATCTACGACGCCTATGCGGGCGGCGCCGGGATCGCGGAGCTGGGCTGGGACGCATCGGACCGGCACCTCGGTGCGACCCTCGGGATCATCGAGCGGTGCGACTGTCGCTCAGGGTGCCCGTCGTGCGTGCAGTCGCCCAAGTGCGGCAACTGGAACGAACCGCTCGACAAGGCGGGCGCGGCCCGGCTGCTCCGCGCGACCCTCCACCGCTGACGCCTCCGACCGGCCGGCTCAGCCTCTGTTGGCGGAAAGCGCCTCGGTCATGGTGACGTCGCCGACGAGCCGTCCGGCCAGCGCGACGTCGGTCGGAGAGCGGAACTGCACCACGACCCGCACGGTGTCACCGATGTGGGACCCGCCGTGCACGATGACCCGCAACCGGAGGGGATCGAGTGAGGTCGATTCCGCGATCGCGCGTCGCACCGCGGCCGGGGCGGGGTCCACCACCGCCGCGCGCGCCGCGACCCGTGCCGCGTGGCTGAGTGCGACCCGGTCGCGCACCACCATGGCGAGCTGCACCACGCACAGCACGACCAGAACGAGCAAGGGAAGGACGAGGGCCAGCTCGACCGTGGCCTGGCCCCCGTCCCGTCGTCCCTGTCTCATCAGCCCGGCAGGATCGCCTTCACGACCGTGCCGAAGAGGTTCTCCATCAGGCCGGAGCCCTGGAACCACTTGAACACGAAGACCGCGAGGAGGCCGACGCCGAGGATCAGCAACGC
>DATEEV010000134.1:0-6569 GCA_035281005.1 Microthrixaceae bacterium
TCGTCAGTTGACGACGAACTCGCCGTCGGCCGACGCGTCGATCGTGACCTCCGCGCCTTCCGCGATCCTGCCCTCGAGGATGGCCATCGCCAGCCGGTCGCCCAGCTCGCGTTGGATGAGCCGCTTGAGGGGCCGCGCCCCGAAGATCGGGTCGTAGCCCTGCTCGGCCAACGCGTCGCTCGCCTCATCGGTGACCTTCAAGGCGATGCGGCGATCGGCCAAACGATGTCGCAGCAGGTCGAGCTGGATGTCGACGATGTGGCGGAGGTCATCGCGGCCGAGCTCACGGAACCGCACGATCTCGTCGAGGCGGTTGATGAACTCGGGACGGAAGTAGTCCTTCGGCTCGCCCTGCAGGTTCGACGTCATGATGAGCACGACGTTGGTGAAGTCGACGGTACGACCCTGGCCGTCGGTGAGGCGGCCGTCGTCGAGCAACTGCAACAACACGTTGAACACGTCGGGATGGGCCTTCTCGACCTCGTCGAGCAGAACCACCGCGTACGGCCGACGCCGCACCGCCTCGGTGAGCTGGCCACCCTCGTCGTAGCCGACGTAGCCCGGAGGTGCGCCGATGAGGCGCGACACGGCGTGCTTCTCCATGTACTCGCTCATGTCGATGCGGACCATCGCCCGCTCGTCGTCGAAGAGGAACTCGGCGAGGCTGCGGGCCAACTCGGTCTTGCCGACTCCGGTGGGACCGACGAAGAGGAACGACCCGATCGGACGGTGCGGGTCGCTCAGCCCGGCCCGCGAGCGGCGGATCGCGTTCGCCACCGCGGTCACCGCCTGCTCCTGGCCCACGACGCGCTGGTGGAGCACCTCCTCCAGGCGGACGAGCTTGTGCATCTCGCCTTCCATCAGGCGCGAGATGGGCACCCCGGTCCACTTCGAGACGACCTTGGCGATGTCCTCCTCGTCGACCTCCTCCTTCAGGAACTTCCGGTCGTGTTGGAGGTCCGCGAGCTTGGCCGTCGCCTCGTCGACCTCACGCTCGAGGATCGGCAGGTGGCCGTACCGGATCTCCGAGGCCCGCGTGAGGTCGCCTTCGCGCTCGGCGCGCTCGGCGTCGGCCTTGGCCGCCTCGTAGCGCTCCTTGAGCTCGGAGATCTGGGTGATCTGGTCCTTCTCGAGCTGCCACTGGCCCTTCATGCCCGCGACCTGCTCGCGAAGGTTCGCGAGCTCGGCGTCGAGGGCCTCGATGCGTTCGGCCGACACCGGGTCGGTCTCCTTGGCGAGCGCGACGCGCTCGATCTCGAGGCCACGGATGCGGCGGTCGACCACGTCGATCTCGGTCGGCATCGAGTCGATCTCGATGCGCAGCGACGAGGCGGCCTCGTCGACGAGGTCGATGGCCTTGTCGGGCAGGAACCGACCCGTCAGGTACCGGTCCGACAGCACCGCCGCGGCGACGAGCGCGGCGTCCTGGATGCGCACGCCGTGATGCACCTCGTAACGCTCCTTGAGCCCTCGCAGGATCGAGATCGAGTCCTCGACCGACGGTTCGCCGACGTAGACCTGCTGGAAGCGGCGCTCGAGCGCAGGGTCCTTCTCGATGTGCTTGCGGAACTCGTCGAGGGTGGTGGCGCCGACCATGCGCAGCTCACCGCGGGCAAGCATCGGCTTCAACATGTTGCCGGCGTCCATCGCGCCCTCGCCGGTCGCGCCGGCGCCGACGACGGTGTGCATCTCGTCGATGAAGGTGATGACCTCGCCGTCGGAGTCGGCGATCTCCTTCAGCACCGCCTTGAGGCGTTCCTCGAACTCGCCCCGGTACTTGGCGCCCGCGACCATCGAGGCGAGGTCGAGGCTGATGAGGCGCTTGTTCCGCAACGAGTCGGGCACGTCGCCCTCGACGATGCGCTGGGCGAGACCTTCCACGACGGCGGTCTTGCCGACCCCGGGCTCGCCGATGAGCACCGGGTTGTTCTTGGTGCGGCGGCTGAGCACCTGGATGACGCGGCGGATCTCCTCGTCGCGGCCGATCACCGGGTCGAGTTGGCCCCGGCGCGCGGCCTCGGTGAGGTCGCGCCCGTACTTCTCGAGTGACTGGTACTGATCCTCGGGGTTCTGGGAGGTGACTCGGTGCGATCCGCGGATCTCCTGCAGCGCGGCGAGCACGTCGTCGGTCGTGACGCCCTCGAGCCGGTGCTGCGCGCGGGCCTCATCCGCGTTCACCAACGCGAGCAGCAGGTGCTCGGTGGAGAGGTAGTCGTCACCCATCTCCGTGCGGAGCTTGTCAGCGGCGTCGAGGAGCTGGGTCAGCTCCTTCGAGACCCGGGTCTCGCCGCCATGCGCCCGCGGCAGGCGGGAGACCTCCTCGTCGGCCCGGTTGCGGAGCGACAGTGGCGACACGCCGATCTTGTTGAGCACCGGCAGGACGACGGAGTCCTCCTGGCGCAACAGCGCGGCGAGGAGGTGATCGGGAGTGACCTCGGGATTCGAGTGCTCCCGGGCGGAGGCCAGCGCGACGTTGATCGCGTCGCTGGTCTTCAGGGTCCAGGTGTTGGGGTCGAGGCTCATGATCCTCCCAGTCTAGGCCAAAGTTGAGCGTATCGCTATCAACTTTTCTAACTCTTCAGGCTACGGTTTTCAGGCCGGCGGGGCGGGCTCGGTTCAGCCTCTCCGGCGCCGGCCCTCCTGGTAGAGCACGACCTCTTGCTTGAGCGGCACGAGGTCGCGCCGGTACTGCCGGTGCGTGTCTGCGACAGCCTGTTGGAGATGGGTCCTGGCCTCGTCGAGGTCGTCGCGCAGCTGTTGGACCCTGGCCTCGAGCTCGAGCACGCGGTGCACGCCGGCAAGGTTCAGGCCCTCGTTGGTGAGGTCCTGGATCCGGCGAAGCATGTCGATGTCGGCCTGGCTGTAGCGCCGACTGCCCCCCGAGGTACGGGCCGGGTGCAACAGCCCCTTGCGCTCGTAGATGCGAAGCGTCTGGGGGTGGACGCCGGCGAGCTCGGCCGCGATGGAGATCACATAGACGGCCTGGGTGTACTCGGGCACGACTCAGTCACCTCCCCGGCTAGACCCCGAGGCCTTCCCTCGGCGATCCCGACATCGAGTCCCGCAGGGCCTCGACGGCGTGGCGCTCGGCGTCGGTCAACGTGGTGGGCACCGTCAGCTCGACCGTGACGAGCAGGTCGCCACGCGCACCGTCGCGACTACTCGCCGCCGCGACGCCGCGCTCGCGCACCCGGAAGATTCGACCCGAGGGCGTGCCGGGCGGGATGCGGATCGTCACGGAGTCGCCCTCGATCGTCGGGACCTTCACGTCGGCACCGAGCGCGGCCTCGGGAAACGTGATCGGCACCGTCACCGTGAGGTTGTCGCCGTCGCGGCCGAAGACCGAGTGGGCCTCGACGTGCACCCGCACGTACAGGTCGCCCGACGGGCCGTTGTTGCGCCCGGGCGCACCCTTCCCCTTCAGTCGGATCGCCTGGCGGTCACGCACACCCGCCGGGATCCGCACCCGCACCAGCCGGGGGCGGGTCGTGGCGCCCGAGCCGGAGCAGGTTGCGCAGGGTGTGTCGATGAACACGCCGCGGCCGCCGCAGTTCGTGCACGGGCGGCTGAACGAGAAGAAGCCCTGGTTGTCGTCGAGCACTCCCCGGCCGTTGCAGTCGGGGCACACCCGGGGACTGGTGCCCTGCGCCGCACCCGATCCCGAGCAGTCGGGGCAGCTCACCTCGCTGACGAGGTTGACCGATGTGGTCACGCCCTGGATCGAGTCGATGAACGACAGGTGCAGGTCGGCCTCGAGGTCGGCACCGCGCTGGGGCCCGCGGCTGAACGGCCCGGCCGGGTTGTATCCGGCGTCCTCGCCACGACCGAACAGATTGCCGAGCAGGTCACCGAGGTCAGCCGGGTCGAACCGGGCACCGCCTGGCCACGCCCCGCCACCTGTCCCGCCGGCGCCTGCCATCGGTCCCAGCGAACGGACCTGGTCGTACTCCTTGCGACGCTCGGGGTCACCGATGACGTCATACGCGGCGGACACCGCCTTGAAGCGCTCCTCGGCCGCGGAGTCGCCCGGGTTCGCGTCCGGGTGCAACTGGCGAGCCAGCTTGCGGTAGGCGGCGGTGATCTCCTTCTGGGACGCGTTCGATGGCACGCCGAGGATGGCGTAGTAGTCCTTCTCGAACCATTCCCGCTGGACGCTCACGCGTCACCCCACTGGCCGCTCACGCGTCACCCCACTGGCCGCGCACGTCATCCCTCCGGACGGTCACCGCGCCTCCCATCAGCAGCCTCATCACGGGCTCAGCCGCGGACCTTCACCATGGCCGGGCGCACCACGCGTCCGTTCCACGCGAACCCGGTCCGCAACACGCCGGCCACCACGTGCTCGCCATCGCCCGGCTCTGACATCACCGCCTCGTGCACATTGGGATCGAACGGCACCTCGACCTCGTCGATCGCGGTGAGGCCGAGCTTCGTCAGCGTGTTCACCAGCGACGCCCAGATGGGCTCCACGTCGGTCGCACCGTGCGCGATCGCGGCCTCGCAGGCGTCGAGCACGGGGAGCAGTTCGACCACGAGCTGCTCCGCGGCGCGGGCCACCTGCTCGACACGTTGCGAGTCGACGCGTCGCTTGTAGTTCTCGAACTCGGCCTGCACGCGGCGGGCAAGGTCGAGGTACTCGTCGCGCTCGGCGACGACCTTCGGGAACAGCTCCACGATCTGCTCGCGGTCGTCCGCAGTCAGGTCGTCGGCGATGTCCGCCTCGGCCAGGTGGTCGGCCTCGTCGAGCTCGCGGGGCTCGGCCACGAGCTCGTCGTCAGGCAGATCGTCGTCGAGGAGCTCGGCGTCGACCACCTCGCTCTCGACGATCACGTCGTCGTCAGATCGACTCACTTCGCCTCATCCTCGGCATCGGACTCGTCGACGACCTCGGCGTCGACCACCTCGGCGTCGACCACGTCGTCGTCGGTCGGGGCGGAGGCGCCGGGAGCGCCCTGATCCTGGGACGCCTGCTCGTAGGCCTGCGTCGCGAACTTCTGGCTCGCCGCCATCAGACGCTCGGTGGCCTCCTTGATCGCTTCGAGATCGGTGCCCTCGAGCGCGCCGCGCAGCTTGCCCAGCGCGTCCTCGGCCTCGGTCTTGTCAGGGCCTGACACCTTGTCGCCCTGTTCCTTCAGGAACTTCTCGGTCTGGTACACGAGGGTGTCGGCCCGGTTGCGCTCCTCGGCCTCCTCCTTGCGACGAGCGTCCTCCTCGGCGTGGGCCTCGGCGTCCTTCACCATCTGGGAGATGTCGTCCTTGGACAGCGACGACTGGCCGGTGATGGTGATCGACTGCTCCTTCGAGGTGGCACGGTCCTTGGCGGACACGTTCACGATTCCGTTGGCGTCGATGTCGAACGTGACCTCGATCTGGGGAACTCCACGGGGAGCGGGCGGCAGGTCGACGAGCTGGAACTTGCCCAGCGTCTTGTTGTAGCTCGCCATCTCGCGCTCGCCCTGCAGCACGTGGATCTCGACCGAGGGCTGCATGTCCTCCGCGGTGGTGAACACCTCGGTGCGGCGGGTGGGGATGGTCGTGTTGCGCTCGATGAGCTTGGTCATCACGCCGCCCTTGGTCTCGATGCCGAGCGAAAGCGGCGTGACGTCGAGGAGCAGCACGTCCTTGACGTCGCCCTTCAGCACACCCGCCTGGATCGCGGCGCCCATGGCCACGACCTCATCGGGGTTCACGCCCTTGTGAGGCTCCTTGCCGAGGATCGTCTGCACGAGCTCCTGCACCGCCGGCATGCGGGTCGAGCCGCCGACGAGGATCACATGGTCGATGTCGGAGATGCTCAGCCCGCCGTCCTTGATGGCCTGCTCGAAGGGCTTGCGGCACCGGTCGAGCAGGTCGGCGGTCATCTCCTGGAACCTCGCCCGGCTGAGGGACTCGTCGAGGTGCAGCGGGCCGGCGTCCGTCGCGGTGATGAACGGGAGGTTGATCTGGGTCTGTTGGACCTGCGAGAGCTCGATCTTGGCCTTCTCGGCGGCCTCCTTGAGGCGCTGCACGGCCATGTTGTCCTTCGACAGGTCGACGCCGTTCGCGTTCTTGAAGCTCTCGACGAGCCAGTCGATGACGCGCTGGTCCCAGTCGTCGCCGCCGAGGTCGGTGTCGCCCGAGGTGGACTTCACCTCGAACACGCCGTCACCGATCTCGAGGATCGACACGTCGAAGGTGCCGCCGCCGAGGTCGAACACGAGGATCGTCTGGTCCTCGGACTCCTTCTCGAGGCCGTACGCCAGCGCGGCCGCGGTCGGCTCGTTGATGATGCGGAGCACCTCGAGCCCGGCGATCTGACCGGCCTCCTTGGTGGCCGTGCGCTGCGCGTCGTCAAAGTACGCGGGGACCGTGACGACCGCCTGGGTGACGGTGTCACCGAGGAACGACTCGGCGTCGCGCTTGAGCTTCATCAGCACCCGCGCCGAGATCTCCTGGGACGTGTACTTCTTGCCGTCGATGTCGATCGACCAGTTGGTGCCGATGTGACGCTTGACGGAGCGGATGGTGCGATCGGGGTTGGTGATCGCCTGGCGCTTCGCGACCTCGCCGACGAGCACCTCACCGTCCTT
>DATEEV010000135.1:0-2210 GCA_035281005.1 Microthrixaceae bacterium
GCGATCAACCAGTACTTCGTGCATGCCAAGATGTGCGACAACTGGGGTTACGACCATCTCGCGGAGCACATCCGCGACGAGTCGATCGACGAGATGAAGCACGCCGAGGCCCTGGTCGAGCGGATCCTCTTCCTCGACGGCGTGCCGAACCTCCAGCGGCTCTCGCCGCTGCGCGTGGGTCAGACCGTCAGGGAGCAGCTCGAGAGCGATCTCACCGTCGAGCGCGACGCACTCGAGCGCCTCAACGCCGGCATCGCCGCATGCGTCGCCGCCTCCGACAACGGTTCGCGCGCGCTGCTCGAGACCATCCTGGTGTCGGAGGAGGAGCACATCGACTGGCTCGAGACCCAACTCGAGGCCATGCGTCAGCTGGGGGAAACCGCCTACCTCGCTGAACAACTTCGTTCCTGACCCGTCGCTACGATCCTCGGCGCGGCGATCGCCTGTGACCAGCGTCACGACGATATTCGTCGTAGGTAGGTTCACTCAGGGGGGCGATCTGTTGCTTTGAGGAGTCGCTGGTACGCTTTCCAAGGCGATTGAGTGGAGTTCGCTTCGAAATCCACGATCTTGCTCGATCGGCGGTGCTATCTCTTCCTCCCAGCGCCGTCGGTCGCAGCCGCTGCTCCGCGCCAAGGCCGCACCCCTGGCGCGGGGCAGCGGTCTTTTTCGGCCGTATCGCGGACCCCGTTCAGCGATCCCGCGCCCGGGAACGTCGACGAGCCGGGTCGAGCTACGCCGAGTCGACCTCGTGGACTCGGCCCTCGGTGACGACCAGTGCCCGATCGTCGGCGAGCGGCCGTAGGTCGACTCGTGCCTCCCAGTCGCGCAGCCGTGCCTCGACCAGGCCGGACGGGTATCGATCGACGTGCGCAAGGACGACGAAGTCGACCAGGCCCAGCGCGGCGTAGTCGCTCACGTCGCCCGGGTCATCCGGGGCAGCCAGCGGTTCCATGCTCGGCCCGGCGAGCGCGGCGCCTGCCGACACGCCGATGTAGGCGAGCGATCCGTCACGGACGGCGTCACCCACCCGGGCGAGGAACCCCGATCGTCGAGCCCACTCGAGCAGGTAGATCGGATAGCCACCGCTGACGAAGACGGCATCGGACAACTCGAGCCGCTCTGCCAGGCGTGCGGTCTCGAGGCGGGTCAGGTCAAGTGCCTCGACGGTGCAGCCGATCGAGACGAGCGCGGCGCGGCACTCGTCGACGAAGTCACGACACGGGAGGGGCGCTGCGGCGATGTCCACGAACGCGACGCGCCGGTGGTCGCCGAGATGCTCCGCGACCCACGCACCGAGGGCGCCGAGTCCGGCCGAGCACAGGATCAGGCGCACAGGACGGTGGAGACGGGCGTTCTCAGTTGACGAGCCGGTCGCGGCCCGCCCAGTACGGCTCGCGGAGTTTGAACTTCTGCAGCTTGCCGGTCGCAGTGCGGGCCAGTTCGGTGCGGAACTCGACGGCCTTCGGGCACTTGTAGCCGGCGAGCGTCTCGCGGCAGTGGGCGATGAGCGTCACCTCGTCGACGCTCTCGCCCGGGACGAGCACCACCAGCGCCGTGACCACCTCCCCCCATTTCTCGTCGGGAACACCGATCACCGCGACCTCGGCGACGGCCGGATGGGCGAACAGCGCGTCTTCGACCTCGATCGAGCTCACGTTCTCCCCGCCGGTGATGATCACGTCCTTCTTGCGATCCGAGATCGTCAGGTAGGAGCCGTCGTCGATCGAGCCGCCGTCGCCGGTGCGGAACCAGCCGTCGACGATCGCCTCGGCCGTCGCATCGGGGTTGTCCCAGTACGCACGCAGCACGACGTTGGACCGCGCCAGCACCTCGCCCTCGTCGTCGACCCGGAGTCGCACGCCGAGCGCCGGTGCCCCGGCACGGTTGAGCCGCACCGCACGCCCGGCGGCGTCGAGCTCGTCCCATTCCTCGCGCCGTCGGTTCATCGTCAGCAGCGGCGCGGTCTCGGTGAGGCCGTAGATCTGGATGAACTCCCAGCCCAGCTCGGTCTCCATCCGCTCGATGGTGCGCGTCGGTGGAGGCGCGCCCGCCACCACCATCCGGACCCGCCCGTGGCCGGGGATCGGGCCATCCCACTCGGCGGCCGCGTCGAGCACCGCGGCGACCACGGCGGGCGCGCCACACATGAAGGTCACTCCGTGCTGGTCGACCCGGCGCAGGATCTCGGCACCGTCGACCTTGCGGAG
>DATEEV010000136.1:0-3959 GCA_035281005.1 Microthrixaceae bacterium
GCTGGCCGCCTGCTCGTCGTCGGCGACCGGCGTGACCGTCAGCGACGAGGCCGAGGCCAAGGTCCTGTCGGGGCGGCTGCCGGCGGGGACGCCGATCACCGCGCCCAAGTCGGTGATCGGGGAGAGCTGGGCGAGTGCCGCGCTCGCCGCGGTGGTCGTGGCCGACCTCGTGGCGCACCGCCAGTTGGTCCCCCCGATCGCGTCGCTCGACACCCCGGTCGACGATCAGCTCGGGTTCGTGGTCGGTGCGCCGGCACCCGTCGCGGCAGGCCCGGTGCTGTTGACCGCGAACGCCCTCGGCGGCACCGCGAGCGCGGTGGTCGTCGGCCCGTACTCCGAGATGAGCTCCCGAGGAGGAGGCAACTCATGACCGATCTGTGTGAACCCGCGACGGCGGCGCCCGTCGACTTCGAAGCGGTCGGACCGATCGACCGCTGCAGCGCCGATCGCCTGCTGCTGACGACCCGATCGATCAGGCGCCGCCTCGACCTCGACCGTGCGGTCGACCCTCGTTTGATCGAGGAGGCCCTTGAGGTGGCCGTCCACGCACCGACCGCCTCCAACCGCCAGTCCTGGCGATGGGTGGTCATCACCGAGCCTGCGCTCAAGGAGCAGATCGCCGATTGCTACCGGCTCGCATGGGGTCACTACCGCTCGATGATGTCGGTGGGACGAAAACGGCGCTTCGCGGGGGCGGAACAGCTCGACGACGTGGCAGCGATGAGGACCCAACGCTCCGCCGAGCATCTCGCCGAGAACCTGCACCGCGTCCCCGTGCTCGTCATCCCCTGCGTGCAGGGCCATGTCCCTGACCCCGTCGCGACCGACGAGCGGTGGAGGAAGCGCACCCAGGCATTCCGCGACTCGGGACGCCAGCATCACAAGGGCGACGTGCCCGACCCCGAGACGGTGGGCCTGGTCGAGCTCGCGAGCTACTTCGGCTCCATCTTCCCTGCGGTGTGGTCGTTCCAGCTCGCGTTGCGAGCTCGCGGCCTCGGTTCCTCCCTCACCTCGATGCACCTGCCGTACTCCAAGATCATCGGCGAGGCGATCGGCATCCCACCGTCGGTGACTCAGACCGGCCTGGTCGCGGTGGGCCATCTCATCGGGGAGCCGGGCCCCGCACCGCGACTCCCCGCGAGCGAGCTGACCTGCTGGAACCGGTGGACCATCGACAAGGTGCGCCGACCGTGAGCCGCCTGGTGCAGACCGAAGAGGTCGCGTTGACCATCGGCCGCGTCGGAGAGCTCGTTCGGGAGGACCTCCTGGAGCGCTTCGATTCCCTCGAGCTCGCCTCGACGGTCGCGAGCGGACCCCACCGCGTGGCGGGCTGGGCCGCGGTGCAGGACGTCGTGGCGGCCATGCGAGGGACCGATCCCGCCTCGGTGAGGCTCCGAGTTCGTCGCGGTGGCCCGCCGCGTGTCGCCGATGACGCGCCGGTGCCGCTGATCGGCGTGTCCCACCACGGTCGGTGGGCCGTCGCCATCGGATGGTGGGGCCATGAGCTGCCGTCGCCGGACGAACTGGGTGGCCTGCTCGCGGAGCTCGTCCCGTGACCGCGCTGGCGGATCGACCAGCTCCGCCGCGTGCGGCAGCGGTCGCGACGGCCCCGCTCGAGGGCCGTGGGCTACGGAAGCAGTTCGGAGAGCGGGCTGCGGTCGACGACGTGGACCTCCGGGTCGCCGCCGGGGAGATCGTGGGGCTGCTCGGCGGCAACGGCGCCGGCAAGACCACGACGTTCCGCCTGCTGGCCGGGATCCTCGAGAGTGACGGCGGTGAGGTCCTCGTCGACGGCGAGTTGCTCACACGGCGCAGCACCCGGTTGCGCTCCGCGCTCGGTCTCGTACCTCAGTCGATCGCGCTCTACCCGTTGCTGACAGGTCGTGAGAACCTCCGGCTGTTCGGTCGGATCGCAGGAGTCGGCCGCCGCGATCTGCGCCGGCGCATCGACGAGCTGCTCGAGATCGTCGATCTCGCGGATCGAGCAGACGAGCCCGTCCACCACCTCTCCGGCGGCATGGCCCGCCGGCTCAACCTCGCGGCCGGCCTGGTGCATCGGCCCCGGGTGCTGCTGCTCGACGAGCCGGTGGTCGGTGTCGATCCGCAGAGCCGGCGAGCCATCTTCGACCTGATCGTGACAGAGGCGGCGCAGGGCACCGGCGTGCTGTACACCTCGCACCAGCTCGACGAGGCCGAACGGCTCTGCGACCGCTTCGTCGTGCTCGATCGCGGGCGCGTCGCGGCCGAGGGCAGCGTGGGCGAGCTCTTCGCCGAGCCCTCGGGCGGCGCAATCGCCGAGGAGGTCGTGCGAATCAGACTGCGTGGCCCTGCAGAGTCGGTCGACGGGCTCGAGCTGTTGCCGTTCGTCGTCGCGGTCCGCCGCGGAGAGAGCACGATCGACGTCGTCGTCGACGACGCCGGTGTCCGGCTGTCCGAGGTGGCCGCTGCGGTGGGTCCCGGCGTCGCCGCGGTCGAGATCCCCACCCCGACGCTCGAGCAACGCTTCCTCGACCTCACCGGCGCGTCATGAGCGAACGTCGCGTCGTGTTGTTGTTCCCCGGCCAGGGCACCCTTCGTGCGGGCATGGGTCGCGAGCTCCTCGTCGCGCTGCCGGGCCTCCGTGAGGAGTTGCGCCGCGTGTCGTCGATCATCGGGCTCGACCTCGAGTCGACGAGTCGTGGCCCGCTGTCCGCGATGGTTCCGACCGACGTCGCGCAGCGGCTCGTGGTGGGATGGGCGCTCGCCCTGCACGCCCACGTGCTCGGTGATGACCTCCCGCTGGTCGGCACCGCTGGTCACAGCGTCGGCGAGCTCGCCGCGGTGGCTGCCGCGGGAGTGATCGACATCGACGACGCCCTGCGTCTGGTCGTCACTCGGGCGGAAGTGATGGCAGGCCTGCGCGCCGGTGGTGCCATGACCGCGATCGAGGGGATCGAGCGCGAACGGATCGAGGCCAATCTCGCCCGCGTGCCGGGCGGAGGAGCCGTGGTCGGCCTTCACAACGGATCGACCTCCGTCGTGGTGAGCGGTACGGAGGAGGCCGTCGCCCTGATCGAAGCAGGGGCGAAGGCCTGGGGTGCGCGACGCGTCGTCCGTCTGGCCGTGAGCGACGCCTTTCACAGTCCGGCAATGACGCCCGCGGCCCGGCCGTGGCGCGACGCGGTCGACGCCACGGCAGCTCGTCCCGGCCGCTGCCCGGTCGTGCTGAACGTCGACGGCACGGCGTCGGTGTCGGTGGGGCGCGTCCTCGACGGCCTGGTGACACAACTCGACCATCCGGTCGAGTGGCTCCGCTGCCTCGACTCCATCGCCGCTCTGCGGCCCACCGACCTGGTGGAGGTCGGGGCGACCTCGTCGTTGCTCCGTGCCGCTCGCCGGCACCTGGCCACCACCTCGCGGAGCGTGAGGTGCTGGTCCCTGGCTGATCCTCGTCAGGCTCGACGATGGGCGGCGTGGCGGCGAACCCCAGCCGACCCGGACCCCGGTCCCTCGGTCGCGCGGGCAGCCGGATCGGTGGTGACGGCATGAGTCCCCACCTTCGACGGTCACGCCCCGTGCCCCACCGAGACTCGCCGCCGGACACGGCTCGGCCCGGCTCCAGACCGATGATCTCGGAGCACCCTGTCGATGACGTGGAGGGCCTCATCGCGTTCTGGGCGAACAACGCCGTGGCGCACCCCTCGCTCGGCCAGGCCGCCCCCGAGTCGCTTCACGACAAGTTCGATCTCGCCGCGGGAGTCACGTCGGTGATGAGCGCTCGCAACGACCCGGACGAGGTCGTCGGAGTGAACACGATGCGGATCGTCGACAACGGGCGAGCCGCGCCGATCGGCGCGGTGTTCGGCTCGAACCTGTTGGTCCACCGGTCGTTCCGCGGTGGCTCACTCGCTGGTCAGTTGATGGAACAGGTCTTCACCCGGGCCGTGCTGCTCGGCTATGACCGGCTGCTCGCCCTCGTC
>DATEEV010000137.1:0-2867 GCA_035281005.1 Microthrixaceae bacterium
TTGCGGACCACCACCCGCAACACGGTGACGTGCTCGGCGTTCGGCGGCAGGGTGTACGCCGGGACGATCCAGCCGTGCTGACGCAACCGGTCCGACAGGTGATAGGCGTCGAAGTCGGCGCCATCGGTCAGCCGGAACGTCACGACCGGCTCGGCCAGGCCGGGGTTCAGGACCTCGAAGCGCCCGGTCTTCTCGAGGCGCTCGTTGAGGTACCGGGCGTTGCTCAACATGGTGTCGACGATCGCCGTGTAGCCCGTCCGCCCGAGTCGGACGAATTGGTAGTACTGCGCCTGGATCATGGCGCTGCCCCGCGAGAAGTTGAACGTGAAGGTCGGCTGGGCACCGCCGAGGTAGTTCACGCTGAAGACCAAGTCATCCGAGAGCAGGTCGCGGTCGCGGAACACCAGCCAACCGACTCCCGGGTAGACCAGGCCGTACTTGTGGCCCGATGCGTTGATCGAGGCGACCTGCTCGAGGCGGAAGTCCCAGAGCTCGTCGGGTTTTGCGAACGGCGCGATGAACCCGCCGCTCGCTCCGTCGACGTGGAGCGGGATGTCCCAGCCCCTCTCGGCCTTCACGCTCACCAGCAGGTCGTTCAGCTCCGAGATCGGGTCGTTCTCGCCGATGAAGGTCGTGCCGAGGACCGCGCCGACCGCGATCGTGTTCTCGTCGATGCGTTCGGCCACGTCGTCGGGATGCAACACGAAGTGATCGGCCCGCATCGGGATCTTGCGCATCTCGACGTCGAAGTAGCGGGCGAACTTGTCCCAGACGATATGGGTCTCCGCGCCGAACACCACGTTCGGCTGGTCGGTCGGCAGGCCCGCGGCCTTGCGCTTGTCGCGCCAGCGGAACTTGTGGGCGAGCAGGCCGAGCATGATCGCCTCGGAGGAGCCGATCGTCGCGACGCCGACCGCACGCGAGACGTCCGGCGCGTTCCAGAGATCGGCGAGGAGCCGGACACAGATCTCCTCGATCTGATCCGCGATCGGATACTCCTCGTGATCGATGTGGTTCGTGCTGATCGCCTCGTGGATGAGCGCCTCGGCCTCGGGCTCCATCCACGTCGTCACGAACGACGCCAGGTTCATCGAGGGTTGGCCGTCGACCCGCAGCCCGAGGTGGATCAGCTCGTATGCGTCCCTCGCCGGCATGCCCGACTCGGGGAACTCCGATCGGGGCAAGGGGCGGTCGAAGAACCTCGTCGATGGGAGGTCGTCGGCCTGCGGGGTTGAGTCGTCGGTCATCACGCGCACCTCGTGGATCGCCGTACGGACCACGCTCACGCGTGCTCGTCCTGATGCAGCACCCTAAGCGGAGGAATCGGTCGTAGCTTCGTGGAGTGAGTGATGGACCGATCGCACGCGGTCGCGCGGGACCGCCTCGAGAAGCGCACCGTCGGGAGCGACACCGCCGCAACATCTCGACCCGCCTGAACTGGCTTCGCGCGGGGGTGCTCGGCGCGAACGACGGGATCATCTCGACCGCGGGCCTGGTGGTCGGCGTCGCGGCGGCCACCACGAGCACCACCGCGATCGCGACCGCAGGCCTGGCCGGGCTGGTGGCCGGCGCCACCTCGATGGCGCTCGGCGAGTACGTGTCGGTCAGCAGCCAGCGCGACACCGAGCAGGCGCTCGTTCGCCAGGAGCGCGACGAGCTGGAGCAGCTCCCCGTCGCCGAGCACCGAGAGCTGGTGCAGATGCTCGAGGCGCGGGGCCTCAGTGAGCAGACCGCGCAACGGGCAGCCGAGGAGCTGGCAGCCCACGACGAGCTCGGCGCCCATCTCGAGCTCGAGCTCGGCCTCGACCGGACGAACATGACCAGCCCCGTCGCGGCCGCGGGCAGCTCCGCGGTGGCGTTCACGGTCGGAGCCCTGGTGCCGCTGGTGGCGATCCTGCTCGCGCCGGAGGGTGCCCGGATCATCGTGGCGGCCGTCGCGGTGCTAGTCGCGCTGGTCGTCACGGGAGTCGTCAGCGCGCGCCTCGGCCAACACGGCACGGTGCGTGCCGTGGCCCGCCTCGTCGCTGGAGGCGCACTGGCCCTCGTCGTCACCTACCTCGTCGGTGAGTTGCTCGGCGCGGCGATCTGAACCGGTCAGTAGATGACCGGTTCTGTCGGGCATGATGTGACGGAGGTTTCGGTTGCTGACCGATGAATCGGTTGCCCGGATCTCGTCACCCGGTGGTAGGAGTCCCACCCCCTTTCGTCCAGGAGCGTCACCCATGTCGTCCATCATCGAGGCCTCCGGCCTCGCGAAGCACTACGGAGAGGTCAAGGCCCTCGATGGCCTCGACCTCACCGCCGAGTCGGGCCAGGTCACCGCCCTGCTCGGCCCGAACGGTGCCGGCAAGACCACCTTCATCAGCGCCGTCGCGACCCTGCTGCGGCCCGATGCCGGCTCGCTGCGTGTCGGGGGCATCGACGCGCTCGCCAACCCCCGCGACGTCCGGCGGATCATCGGCCTCGCCGGCCAGTCCGCCTCGGTCGAGGAGGCCATGACCGGCCGCGAGAACATCGAGATGGTCGCCCGGCTCTTCGGTCTCGACCGGGCCGCGTCGAAGAAGGGCACCGATCGGGTGCTCGAGACGATCGGTCTCACCGAGTCCGCCGACGAGCTGGTCCGCAACTACTCGGGTGGCATGCGTCGACGCCTCGATCTGGGCGCGAGCCTCGTCGGACGTCCCCGCCTCCTGCTGCTCGACGAGCCGACCACCGGCCTCGACCCTCGCAGCCGCATGGAGCTGTGGCACGCCATCCGCGACCTCGTCGCCGGTGGCACCGACGTGTTGTTGACCACCCAGTACCTCGAGGAGGCCGACCAGCTCGCCCGCGACGTGATCATCGTCGACCACGGTCGAATGGTCGCC
>DATEEV010000138.1:0-3705 GCA_035281005.1 Microthrixaceae bacterium
CGCCACCAATGGCGAGCAGGGCGACCTGGGGGAGGTGTCCAGGACGTCAGTGGTGCCAGTGGCGATCCGCGAGCTCGAAGTGGTGCTCCGCTCGCCCTGATCCCCGCGCCGACCAGCCTGGAGGCGCGGCCGTACCCTGGGGGTCTCCTCAGGTCGCGCGCCCCGTGGTGATCACGCCCGCGCGTCCCGCTGTGTCGGCAAGGAACCCGTCGACCGCCTCGCGCCACGCGACGGTGGACTCGAACTGTGGCGAGTGCCCGGCGTCAGGGATCACGACGAGCGTGGCAGCGGGCATCGTCGCGGCCATTCGCCGCGACGCCCCGACGAACGGCTTGTCGAGCTCGCCCACGAGGACGAGTGTCTCGGTCCTGACGGCGGCGAGGTCATCGAGTCGATCGGCGACCGTGTCGAACTGGCCCAGGACCGCCGCGTACATCGCCGGCGAGCACACGAGCATCTTCGAGTCGCACCACGCCTCATAGCCCTCGCGCTCGGCGCAGGTGCGGACGTGCGCCGGGTTCTCGAGCGGGTTGGCGGCGAACTTCAGCAGCTCCTGGATCACCGCGAGACCGTCGGTCCGAGCCAGCGCCGCTCCGGCGGCGATCACCTCAGCATCCACACCCCCGATCGCGCCGTGGTGGGTGTCCATCAGGATCAGTCGTCGAACCCGCTCCGGCTGCGCGATGACCATGAGCTGGGCGACCATCCCCCCCATCGAGTGGCCGAGGAGGTCGAACGACGGCCATCCGAGCGCGTCAGCCAGGCAGAACATGTCGGTGGCGAACGTCTCGAGCGAGTAGGCCGCCTCGTCATCGGGCTGGGCGCTGCGGCCATGACCTCGATGGTCCGGTGCGACCACGTGGAAGCCGCGAGCGGCGAGCCGGTCCACCTCGTCGACGAAATCCTCCTTGGCGCCGGTGAAACCATGCACCAACAACAACGGTGATCCGCCCGTTCCGGACTCCAGCACGGCGAGACGCATCGTGTCGCCCTCGGGGCCCACCTCGACGAACCGCTCCTCCATCGTCGTCACCCTCCTTGTCCCGAGGCTCGTCGCCGAGGCTCGCACCGAGGCTCCTCTCGAGCACTCGAGAACCATGATGCCTGAGAATCCTGGCGGGTCCCGGCCGTGCGGACGTCACGAAACGTCGGACGATGCGTGAGAATGACCGCCATCGCCACCGCCCCTCCTACCTCCGCACCGCCTCGGGCCCGTCCGAAGACCTCGAAACTGGTGGTGGCGCTTCGCATCTTGGCGTCGCTGGTCCTGCTGGCGGTCCTGGCGTGGCAGCTGCGGGGCTTCGACTTCTCCGAGCTGCTCCCCGAGCTCTCCGTCACGACCGGTCTGTGGCTGCTCGCTTCGATCGGGATGCTGCTGGTGGCGTTCGCGCTGCAGACCCTGCGATGGGACGCAGTCCTCGTCCCGATGGGCTACCACGTCCCGTTCCCTCACCTGTTCTCGGAATTCCTCGCCGGGCAGTTCGTGTCGAACGTCCTGCCGACCGCCTTCGCCGGCGACATCATCCGCATCGCGCGGCTCGGTCGTGACATCGACAGCCGCTCCTCCGCGTTCGCCTCGATCGCGATCGAGCGGCTGACCGGCTGGTTCGTGCTGCCGGCGATCTCCCTGGTGACCATCCTGCTCGTCCCGGAGTTCCGCGACCTCGGCGGGGCGACCGTCGCCGCCCTCGCCATCGACGTCGGCACCATGGTCTGCCTCGGTGTCGTGCTGGCCGCCGCTTCGAACCGCCGTTGGGACAAGTCCGCGAACGATGCCACCGGGTGGCGGCGCTGGATCGCCGCGGTCCACCTGGGGATCAACGCCATCCGCTCGCATCCGGGGGGAGCGTTCTGGATCATCGGCGCCGGCATCGCGTTCCAGGTGACCCAGTGCCTGTCGATCTGGATGGCGGCCCGCGCACTCGAGATCGACGAGGTCACCGTGCTGGCCGCGTTCGCGTTCTTCCCCCCGACGCTCATCGGGCAGAACCTCCCGGTCGGCTTCGGCGGGCTCGGGGTCCGGGAGGGCGCGTTCCTGCTGTTCTTCGGCGCGCTCGGTGCGACCGACGAGCGAGTCATCGCGCTGGGCCTGATCACCTACGCGGTCACGATGATCGCCTCGGTCGTGGGCGCCCCGTTCCTCGCTGTCGGCGGCCAGAAGTGGCGCGACGCCATTCGCGAGGCCGAGCGCGAGGCCGTGGAGGTACCGCTCGACACGCCCTTCGATCACCCCGAGGTCGCGCCGTCCGAAGCCGTGACTCCGGCCTCCGCGGGAGATACCAGCTCGGGTGGGTCCGGGACCTAGGCTGAGCCCCACATGTTGTTGGATCGCATCAACTCCCCGGCTGACCTTCGACGGCTCGACGAGCCGGCACTGGCCCAGCTGGCCAACGAGATTCGCCAGGTGATCGTCGACCAGGTCGAGGCCACGAACAGCGGCCATCTCGGCTCGAACCTCGGCGCGGTCGAGCTGACCCTGGCGCTGCATCGGGTCTTCGACTCACCACACGACACGATCCTGTGGGACACCGGCCACCAGGCCTACGTCCACAAGCTGGTCACCGGTCGCCGCGAGATGTTCTCCACCCTGCGCCAGCAGGGCGGGCTGTCGGGCTACCCGTCGCAGGCCGAGTCACCCCACGACGTGGTCGAGAACAGCCACGCCTCGACGATCCTCTCCTACGCGCACGGCCTCGCCACCGCCGAGGTGCTCGGCGGCGACCCGCCCGCGTCGGAGGCGGAACGCCGTCGCATCGTCGCAGTCATCGGCGACGGCTCGATGACCGGCGGCATGGCCTACGAGGGTCTCAACAACCTCGGTCACTCGGGCCGCGACGTCATCATCGTGCTGAACGACAACGGTCGCTCCTACGCCCCCACGGTGTCGCGGCTCTCCGAGAGCCTGTCGAAGCTCCGTGCCAACCCCACCTACCGACGTCAGCAGGCACGGGTCGAGCGCGTGGTCGGCGAGGTCCCGATGCTCGGCGAGTACCTCGAGCGCACGCTCGACGGCGCGAAGGCCGCGCTGCGCGTGATGTTCGAGCCACCCGCCTTCTTCGAGAGCCTGGGCGTCGGCTACCTCGGCCCTCTCGACGGCCACGACATCCCGGGCCTCGAGCGGGCGCTCACCAACGCCGCGAAGATGGGCGGCCCCGTCGTGGTGCACGTCCTCACCCAGAAGGGCCGCGGCTACGCGCCCGCCGAGAACGACCCGATCAAGGCCATGCACGACATGGGCGAACTGAAGGTCGGGTCGTACACCGCGGCCTTCAGCAACGCCGTCATCGCCGAGGCCGAGGCGCGGCCCGAGCTCGTCGCCATCACCGCGGCGATGCCGGACTCCACCGGGCTGTTGCCCTTCGGGGACCGGTTCCCCGACCGTCTCATCGACGTCGGGATCGCCGAGCAGCACGCCGTCACCGCGTCGGCCGGCATGGCGATGGGCGGGCTCCGCCCCGTCGTGGCCATCTACTCGACGTTCATGAGCCGGGCCTTCGACCAGGTCAACCTCGACGTGGGCCTCCACCACCTACCGGTGGTCTTCGTCTGCGACCGCGCGGGCATCACCGGCGACGACGGCCCATCGCACCACGGGCTGCTCGACATGGTGCTGATGACGAAGGTGCCGGACATGACGGTCTTCGCCCCGTCGTCCTACGCCGAGGTCGGCCAGATGCTCCACGATGCCTTGGAGCTGTGCACCGA
>DATEEV010000139.1:0-2759 GCA_035281005.1 Microthrixaceae bacterium
ACGGCAGGTCTCGGCCGCCATCACCTCGACGGAGGACGATCAGTGATCGACAGCCACCCGCTCCCGAGCTTCCACTGGTTCCTGCCGACCAGTGGCGACGGCCACCAGATCGGCGGTGTGACCGCCGTGCAGCGCCGATCCGACGCCGCGTCGCGTCGCGCTCCCACGCTCGACTACCTGAGCCAGGTCGCGCGGGCCGCCGAGCTCGCCGGGTTCGAGGCCGCGTTGACGCCGACCGGCGCGGGATGCGAGGACAGCCTCGTGACCTGCGCGGCGCTCGCACCCGTGACGTCGACGTTGCGGTTCCTCGTCGCGTTCCGGCCGTCGCTGACGCTGCCGACGGTGCTGGCCCAGCAGGCGGCGACCTTCCAACGGATGAGCCGAGGCCGCCTCGCGCTCAACGTCGTCACCGGCGGCGATCCGGTGGAACAGCGAGCGTTCGGCGACTTCTCTGACCACGACACGCGGTACCGACGCACCGACGAGTTCCTGACGGTGCTCCGGCGCCTGTTCTCTGGCGCGACGGTCGACTTCGAGGGTGAGCATCTCCATGTCGAAGGGGCGAGCCTGTTGTTGCCGCTCGAGCAGATTCCCCGCATCGACTTCGGTGGTGCCTCGACCGCAGCCGAGGAGGTCGCCGCTCGTCACGCCGACAGCTATCTCACGTGGGGTGAGCCGATCGAACAGGTGACGCCCCGCATCGCCCGGGTGCGTGCGCTCGCGGCCGGCCATGCACGGCGCCCGCAGTTCGGCATCCGTCTACACGTGATCAGTCGGGACACCGCCGCACAGGCGTGGGCCGAGGCTCAACGATTGCTCGACGGCATGGACGACGCCGCGATCTCCGCGACCCAGGAGCGCTTCGCCCGCATGGACTCGGTCGGCCAGTCGCGGATGGCGTCGCTTCATGGCGGACGTCGAGCACGGGCCCGTGACCTCGAGGTGGCGCCCAACCTCTGGGCCGGAGTGGGGTTGGTGCGGGAGGGGGCGGCGACCGCGCTCGTCGGTGATCACGACGAGGTCGCGGCGCGGCTCGTCGAGTACCACCGTGCCGGCTTCGACGAGTTCATCCTCTCGGGCTACCCGCACCTCGAGGAGGCGCACCGATTCGGTGACCATGTCCGCCCGAGGGTCGAGGCGGCGTTGCGACCGTCGTTGACGGTGGGCCGATGATGTCGACATGAGCGAGCTCGAGTCGACACACCCCCCTGCAGCGATCGACGAGCTGTTGACCCGGGCCCGGGCGTCGCTGCCGCGACGCGTCGAACCAGCCGAGCTCGACGCGATCCGCGCCGCGGGTGGACTGGTCGTCGACACGCGTCCGGTCGCGCTCCGTGAACGGGACGGCGATCTCGACGGGTCGATCGTGGTGGAACGCAACGTGCTGGAGTGGCGACTCGACCCCACCAGCCCTCACCGCCTGGCCGAGGTCACCGGGCCCGACCAGATGGTCGTGGTGGCCTGCGACGAGGGGTATGCCTCGACGCTCGCCGCGGCGTCACTGCAGTCGCTCGGCCTACGCCACGCCACCGACCTCGCCGGGGGCTTCCAGGCGTGGCTCGCCTGGTCGCGCGACGACGCTCCGCGGTAGACGTCCGACCCACGTCCACAGCCGCGGTTGTCCACACAGTTCGCTCGTGGGTCCACACGCCATCCACCGCCCATCCACTGAATTCGCCCCAGTTGTCCACTCGTTGCCCACAGGGTGAGTTCCGTAGGTTCACCCTCGTCGGGATCTGGGAGGAGACCGCATGGTGCAACGTCGGACGAATCAGCCGGATGCGTGGGCTGAAGAGCGACCCGCCGACCGGTCCGACGACCTCGACGAGATCGACGCCCACATCGCCCGCCTGTTCGAGCTGGTGGCCGATGGGCTCGGGGCAGCCACGGTCGCATTCCTCTCGGGTGACCGGGTCGCGGCCCAGAAGGTCGCCTCCGCCGACGTCGTGATCGACGAACTGCACGCCGGCACCGAGGAGCTCGTCCAACGGCAGCTTCGGTCCGCCGCCGGCGGCATCGAACCGGCCGGCCTGGCGCGGCTCGTGCTCGCGCTGCGGATCATGCCCGAGCTCGAGCGAAGCGGCGACCTCGTCGAACACATCGCAGCCCGGGCGTCCGCAGTGCTGCTGGGCCAGCTGACCGATGAGGTGCGGTTGATGATCCGTGAGATGAGCGAGCTGGCCGTGGCGTTGTGGCGTCGAGCTGCCGACTCCTTCACCGGTGGCGACACGCCGAGCATGGATGAGCTGCGACTGCTCGACGACGAGCTCGACGACCTGCACGTGCAGTTGTCCAGCAGCCTGACCGAGACCGATCTTTCGATCGCGGCCGCGATCGAGATGGGCCTGGTGGGCCGCTTCTATGAGCGACTCGGTGACCACGCGGTCAACGTGGCGCGTCGCGTGGAGATGGAGGACGCGCTCGTCGGCGCGGCACACGGAGAGGGATGAGAATGCTCTCCGAGCACGATGGCTCGACACCGCTCGCGACCCTTTGCGGTCACATCCAGCTCCTGTCCACCGTCGACTCGGTCGACGGTGCCCACCTCGACCAACTGCGGGCCGCGCTGGAGGCGAGTCTCGACGCGCTGGAGCACGCGGCGGAGCTGACCGAGCCCGAGCACGACGCGATGCGACTTCTGGCGATCCGCGACCACGTCGAGAGTCATCTGTGTGCCGCCGCAGACGCAGCGAGCGCGGGGGTGCGGCCGGAGGTCAGCGCCAAGTTGTTGCGCCGCGCCGCCAAGCAATTGCCCGTGC
>DATEEV010000140.1:0-7643 GCA_035281005.1 Microthrixaceae bacterium
GTCGTCGCGGGGATCGTCGGCGCGCTTGGTGCGCAGGTCGGAGGCGTACATGTAGAGCTCGGCCGCCGCCTCGGTGCCGTCCATGCCCTCCTGCTGATACTCCGGGTCGTCCGCGCCGACCATGCGGTTCGACCAGTCGAACAGCAGGTGACGCTCCTCCTGCGGGACGCCCATGATCTCGGCGATCGCCTGGAGCGGCAGTTCGGCTGCGAGGTCGGTGACGAAGTCGCAGCTGCCCTTCTCGATCACGTTGTCGACGATGAGCTCGGTGCGGAAGCGGAGGTGCTCCTCGATGAGCCCGATCATCCGGGGGGTGAAACCCTTGTTCACGAGCAACCGGTAGCGCGTGTGCTTCGGCGGGTCCGTCATCAGCATCATCTGGCCGCGCATGTCGAACGGGTTGGCCTCGTCGGCGTAATCGACCATGCCGATGCCCTGGAGCTCGGAGCTGAAGCCCTCCGCGTCACGATTGATGATGCCCAGGTCGGCATGCTTGGTGATCGACCAGTACCCGCGCCCGGTGGCCTCCTCGGTCCAGTGGACCGGGTCCTGTTCACGGAGCGCCCGGAACATCTCGTGGTGCTCCTGACGCCGAAAGCGATCGGGATCGTTGAGGTCGATGTCATCGAGCTTCACGACGCGAAATACTAGAACGCGTTGCAGGATTCGGGTCGTAGCATCCCGGCCCATGGCCGACGTCCGCATCCTCCACAACCCGAACTGCAGCACCTCCCGTCACGCGGTGGAGACGGCCGAGCGACTCGGGGTGGACCTCGACATCGAGCTCTACCTGAAGACCAAGCCGGGACGCGACGAGCTGCTCGAGCTCATCGCCCAGCTCGAGGACGACCCCGCGGACCTGGTTCGCAAGGACTCGTACTTCACCGACCAGGGCTTCGACGCGGGCGACTACACGACACCGGAGGCCGTGGCCGACCTGATCGCCGCCCATCCGCGCCTGCTCCAGCGCCCGGTGATCGTTCGGGACGGCAAGGCGATCATCGGTCGCCCGAAGGACCGGGTCGAACCGTTCCTCAGCTGACGCGCGCCCGCCTCGGCATGAGGGTTCGATGAGGGTCGCCTGGATCGGCCTCGGGGTGATGGGCCGCTCGATGGCGGGCCATGTGCTCGACGCCGGACACGACCTGGTCGCGCACACGCGGACCCCTGCCACCGCCGACGACCTGGTCGCCCGCGGCGCGCGGTGGGCCGACACACCCGCCGACGCCGCTGCCGGGGCCGATGCGGTCGCGGTCATGGTCGGCCATCCGAACGATGTGCGCGACGTGGTGCTCGGCGCCCGCGGCGCTCTCGACGCGATGGAGCCGGGATCGTTGCTCGTCGACTTCACCACCTCCGAGCCGTCGCTCGCCATCGAGATCGAGCAGACCGCGACCGACCGCGGGATCGGCGCGCTCGACGCGCCGGTGTCGGGCGGCGACGTCGGCGCGCGTGACGCGACGTTGTCGATCATGGTCGGCGGCACCGATGCGGCCTTCGGTCGTGCCGAGCCGTTGCTCGAACTGCTCGGGACGACGGTCGTTCACCAGGGCCCCGCGGGTGCCGGTCAACGCACGAAGCTGGTGAATCAGATCCTCGTCGCCGGGACGATGATCGGCATGAGCGAAGCCCTGCTCTACGCGCGCGAGGTCGGCCTCGACGCCGAGCAGGTGCTCGCCTCGGTGGGCGGCGGTGCCGCGGCGAGCTGGGCGCTGCAGAACCTCGCGCCCCGCGTCATCGACGGCGACCTCGCCCCGGGCTTCTACGTCGAGCACTTCGTGAAGGACCTCGGCATCGCCGTGCGCGACGCGGACGCCCGCGGCCTCGACCTCCCCGGTCTGTCCTTGGCCAGGCGGCTCTACACCGAGCTCGAGGCCCAGGGTGGCGCCCGCCTCGGCACCCAGGCCCTGGTCGCGGCGCTGGCGAGCCTCAACGGGCGCGACTGGCCGTGATCAGCAAGCCCGAGCCTCCCGTGATCAGACCGCACCCGACCACCACGAGCCCGGCCGGGTTCAGCGCCGCGCTCGGGGCGACGGTGCTGTGGGGAATCGGCAACGTCGCGATCGCCCGGGCTCCGATCGGCGGCCTCTCGCTCGCGTTCCACCGGCTGTGGATTGCGGCCGTGCTCTACGGCTTCGTGCTCTACGCGACGGGTGGGCGGCTCACCGCCAGGAGCTTCAAGTACGGCATGCCGGGGGCGATCGCGTTCGCCGCCGACATCGGGACGTTCTTCCTCGCGATCAAGAACACGACGGTTGCCGACGCGGTGACCATCTCCGCCCTGCAGCCGGTCGTCATCCTCTTCGTCGCCGGCGCGCTGTTCGGCGAGAAGGTTCGGGCCCGCCACGTGGTGTGCACCATCGTCGCGATCATCGGTGTCGCCGCGGTCGTGCGGGGATCATCGTCGAGCGGCGGCGCCACGATCTTCGGCGAGGTCATGGCGGTCGCCGCGCTGTTCGCGTGGGCCTGGTACTTCATCGCGTCGAAGCAGGCCCGCCAGCACCTCGACACCCTCGAATACCTGACCGTCGTGATGATCGGCGGGCTGCCGATCATCGCCCCGTTCGCGCTGATCAGCGGGGAGCTCGCCGACACGACGATGAGCTGGGAGACGTTCGGCTGGGTGATGCTCGTCGTGCTGCTCCCCGGGTCGGGTCACATCCTCATCAACTGGGCGCACGGTCACTCCACGATCGTCTCGAGCTCGCTGCTGACGCTCCTGATGCCGGTCATCTCGACGGCGGGCGCGGCGATGTGGCTCGACCAGCCGGTGACCTCGATCCAGGTCATCGGGATCGGCGTGGTGCTCTCGGCGCTGGCGATCGTGATCGTCGGCGACGCCCGCGCCGCCTCGCTCGATGCCGAGAGTCTCGAGGAGGGCCCCCGGGTCTGAGGCGGTGGCGGGCGCGGAGAAATCGGGGCTGCCAGATAGGTGAGCTGTCAAAGGGCGACCATGCCTGGGACAATGGCCGAGCATGGATCGGCGCGCATGGCCAGCCTCCCTCGTTGCGGCGGTCCTGCTCGTGATCGCGGCGACGTTCTCGCCGAACGACCGGGCAGGTGCCGTGGTCGGCGACGTCGCGAGCACCGCGCCACCGTTGCCGACCGAACTGCGGGTCACCGACATCGTCACGGCGGCGGTCCCGCGCACCGGCGGCGTGGGCCTGGTGCGCGCCAACGTCGTCAACGCTGCCACCGCGTCGGACGCCATGAACGTGGTGATCACCTACGTGCTGCCCGCCGGTGTCACCGGGGCCGACGTACCCGGCGCCACACCCGGGTGCACGGCGGCCGCCACACAGGTGACCTGCCCCGTCGGCTCGGTGCTCGCGGGTGCGACGGTCCCGGTGGCGGTCGGCGTGCGGGTCCAGCCCGGCGACGCCGCGCAGCTCGAGGGGGTGTTCCTCTCCCCTCGGTCGGACCAGTGGGACCCGGGCGCCGGCGAGATCGCGTTCCGCTGGTGGAACCATGAGGCCTACGTCCAGGGCCTCAGCCTGCAGGGGTGCTGGCCCATCTCGAGCTCGTCGCCGAACATGGACCTCGGTGTGCCCCCATCGCCGACCGGGTTGTGCGACGGGGTCGTCGACCGCGAGGCGCTGGCGCCGGACGGGGCGATGGTGCTCGACGCGTTCTCGGCGCCGTTCAGTGAGCTGGTCACGCGTTCGTGGGAATGGCGCACCCGGATCCATGTGGCCACAGCGGGCGACTATCGGGTGTGTCTCGGCACCCTCGACGACGGCGGTTATGTCGCGATGGCCCCCGCCGGGTCGGTGCTCGACGCCGCCGACGTGATCCTCGACTCGACGTCGTTCAATGCCGGCCCGCCCGAGCAGGTGGTGAGGACGCTGCCCGCGAACTCGGACCACGACCTGCTCATCCGGGTGTCGAACCGTGGCCCGGCCGGCATCGACAACGGCGGCATGCAGCAAGGCGGTTGGTCCTACGTCGGGCTGGTACCGGCCGCTTCGGCCTGCGCCCCCGCCGCGGCCGAGGCGCTGGGGACGGGGCCCGCGGCGCTCCGGCTCGAATCGCCGGCTGCGATCGACGTGTTGCCGGCGGCCACCGTGCGCACCACGGGGACGGTGACCGGACCGGGACGCCAGTGGAGCCAGGCGCGGGTCGTCAACGACGGTCCGGACGCGACGACCGTGACGGCGACGGCCACCGGGGAGCTGGTGCCGATGACGCCGAGAGAGGTCCTGGCCGGCGGCGACACCGTGTTCGCCACCTTCCTCGGGCCCGGGGCGACCGCCCAGCCGTGGACGATCTCGACCATCGGCACCGTCGCGCCCCAGTAGGGCCCGCCGCCGGCACCCGGAGGAGCTCGTCCCGGGCCGGGCAAGATCACCCTTCACTGCACGGCTACCGTCGCCGCGGTGACCGACCCGACCGCAGCAGGAACCGTGCCGGATCGTCAGCGCCGAATCGTGCTGCGACGCCGCCCCGAGGGCCTCGTGACCTGGGACGACGTCGAGCTGATCGACGACGCCGAGGTTCCGACCCTCGAGGACGGCCACGCGCTCGTGCGCCACGAGCTGCTCTCGATGGACGCCACCGTGCGGAGCTGGATGAACGACTCCGACGGCTACCTCCCCGCCGTCGAGCTGGGCGAGGTGGTGAGGTGCTCAGGCATCGGCACCGTGGTCGCCACCCGCTCCCCCGCCTTCGCCGTCGGTGACGTCGCCTACAGCCTGGGCGGCATGCAGGAGTACACGACCGTCACCGACGACATCTTCACGACCCGACTCGAGCCGGGCACCGAGATGGCACCGATGCTGTCGATCTACGGGGCGACCGGCCTCACCGCGTACGTGGGAACGGTCGATGTGGGTCAGGTGAAGGAGGGCGAGACCTTCGTGGTGTCCGCCGCGGCCGGGGCGACCGGGTCACTCGCCGGACAGATCGCGAAGATCCGCGGTGCCCGTGTCGTGGGCATCGCCGGCAGCGACGAGAAGTGTCGATTCGTCGTCGACGAGCTGGGGTTCGACGCGTGCATCAACCACCGCACCGACGATCTCCGCGCCGCGCTGAAGGAGCACTGCCCGAAGCGGGTCGACGTGTTCTTCGACAACGTCGGAGGCCGGGTCCTCGATGCCGTGCTCGGCCGGCTCGCGTTCGGAGGGCGAGTGGTGCTGTGCGGCGCGATCTCCTCCTACAACGAGCCGACCAAACCGCCAGGGCCCGCCAACTACCTCAACCTGATCCAACAGCGCGGTCGGATGGAGGGCTTCATCGCCTTCGACCACTGGGGTCGTTTCACCGAGATCATGGACGTGCTGCGCGGGTGGGTGGACAGCGGCGAGCTGCGACACGTCGAGCACGCCTACGAGGGCCTCGAGTCCTCGATCGATGCCCTGAACGCGCTCTTCACCGGTGAGAACACCGGCAAGGTGATCGTGTCGGTGCGACCGCAGGCCTGAGCCGGGAACAGAGGGAGCATGCAGGTGACCCGCAGACCCAACGTCCTGCTCGTCACGATCGACCAGTGGCGGGGCGACTCGCTCGGCTGCGCGGGTCATCCGGTCGCTCGCACGCCGAACATCGACCGCCTCGCGGCGCGAGGCGTGCGCTTCTCACGACACTTCGCGCAGGCCGCACCCTGTGGGCCGAGCAGGGCCTCGCTGTTGACCGGCACCTATCTCCACGTGCACCGATCGGTCTCGAACGGCACGCCCCTCGACGCGAGGTTCGCCAACCTCGCGACCGAGATGGCCGTGGCCGACTACGAGCCCACCTTGTTCGGCTACACCGACTCCACCGTCGACCCTCGCACCGTGTCCGACCCCGACGACGAGCGGCTCCGCACCTACGAGGGCATCCTTCCGGGCTTCCGCCCCGAGGTCTACCTGCCCGATCACCTCGAGTCGTGGGGCGCCTGGTTGCGGTCGAGGGGCGTCGACGCCCCTGCCGGAAGGGTGCGCGAGGTCATGTACCGCCAGCGTGACGAGACCGCCGGCGCCGAGCGCGGCTCGTCCTGGGCCCCGTCGGTCTTCGATGCGGAGGACTCCGAAGCGGCGTTCCTGACCGAATCGTTCTGCGACTGGGTCGACCGCCTGCCCGACGACCGACCGTGGTTCGCGCACGTCACCTACATCCGTCCCCACCCGCCCTACTTCGCGCCGGCACCGTGGCACGACCTGATCGACCCCGCCGACGTGCCGATGCCGGTGCGTCACGTGGACCCGGAAACCGAAGGGGCCGAGCACCCGATGGTCGCCGGGGCCATGTTCGTCGACCAGGTGCGCGCTCCCGGCGACGAGCGTGAGATGCGTCAGCTTCGTGCCACCTACTGGGGGATGCTCGCCGAGGTCGACCATCAGTTCGGCCGGCTCCTCGACCACCTCGACGCCACCGGTGTGAGCGACGACACGATCGTGGTGCTGACGGCGGACCACGGCGATCAGATGGGTGACCACTGGCTCATCGAGAAGCTGGGGTTCTTCGACCAGAGCTACCACGTGCCCCTCGTCGTGGCCGGTCCGGTCGTCGCCGCCGAGGCGCGCGGGACGACGGTCGACGAGTTCACCGAGCATGTCGACGTGATGCCCACGATCCTCGACCTGGTCGGCGCGACGCCCCCGGCCCAGTGCCAGGGCGGGCTGCTGCGCGCGTTCCTCGAGGGACGCCGACCCGTTCGGTGGCGCGACGCGGTGCACTGGGAGTGGGACTTCCGCGACGTGCTGGCCGGCGACCTCGGCACCGGGGACGTCGTCGTGCCGGCCTCGGCCGCCTCCGCCACGCTGTCGGTGATCCGCGACGCGCACGGCAAGTACGTGCACTTCGCCGACATGCCGCCCGCGTTCTACGACCTCGACGTCGACCCCGGTGAGCTGACCAACCGGGCCGACGACCCGGCATGCCGCGATCGGGTCCTCTCCTACGCTCAACGCCTGTTGTCGTGGCGCCAGGCGACCGACGACCAGACCCTCACCGGCCAGTACGTGAACGAGGCCGGCCTGCGCGCCGGACGTCTCGAGCCCCGATTCGCCTGAGGGCCGCGCCTGCCGGTCGCTCTGCGACCGCTGCTACGGTCCGCGCTCATGCCGGCCCAGGACGCCTACGACAAGAACGAGATGCGGGCCCGCCTGCAGTCATGGCTGGCGACGAAGCTCCCGAACGCCACCGACGTCACCATCACCGACCTCGCCGCCCCCGAGGCGACCGGCCACTCGTCGGAGACGATCATGATCGACGCCACCTGGCGCGAGGGCGGCGAGCGCGAGGGCGGCACCACGGTCGAGGCGTCACTCGTGGTGCGCACCAAGCCCACCGGGCACACGGTGTTCCCGACCTACGACCTGGCCCAGCAGTTCGAGGTGATGCGGCGCGTGTCCGAGGCGGCGCCACGCCTGCCGATGCCCCCGCTGCGGTGGATGGAGCCGTCGGACGAGCCGCTCGGTCGAGAGTTCCTCGTGATGGACAAGGTCCCCGGCGTGGTGCCGCCCGACAACCTCCCGTACACGATGGGCGGCTGGCTGCTCGAGGCGACGCCCGAGCAACAGCGCCACCTCCAGGACGCGAGCGTCGACACCCTCGCCGACCTTCACGCGATCGACTGGCGAGCGGCCGGGCTCGACCTGCTCGAGGCTCCCGAGTACGGCTCGATCGGGCTGGACCAGCAACTCGGCTGGTGGGAGCGGTTC
>DATEEV010000141.1:0-11551 GCA_035281005.1 Microthrixaceae bacterium
CCGGTGCCGGTCAGCACCCGGTTGAGCTCGAAGCGGACGACGCCACCGCGACGCGCCGGCTTCTCGATGACGGTCACGGGCTGTCCCATAGCGGCGCTGATCGTAGCGAAGCGCGCCCACGGGCCCGGAATCCCCCGGTGACCGCCAACAACCACGCCGCGAGCGAGATCGAGATCACCGCCAAGGCCTCGTGGACGACGACGAAGGCAAGATCGTGACCGGCGAAGACGATCTGCAGGCCGCGGACGACCCAGACGAGCCCATGCGCGACCACCACGATCCGGGCCAGCCCCAACGGTGAGCCGCGCCAGCCGACCCAGACGAGCAGTGCCGCACCGATCAGACACGCCGCCGACAACGCGTACGCCCCGGCTCGGGTCGCGGACGAGATCTCGTCGTCGGACGCGGCGTTGCGGATCCGCGTGACCCACACGAAGGCCATCCAACCGGCGTTCACGAAGGAGGCCGCCCGCAAGGCGGTCGCGGGACGGTGACCGGCCATGCGCTACGCGTCGTTGGCGACGTCGAAGAAGGCGAGCTCCTCAGGATCGTCGTCGGGCACCTGTGGCTCGGCGCCCTCGTGGTCGCCGAGCTCGGCGAACTCGACACCCTCGGGCACCGAGGGGTGGTGCGCCGACGGCGCGACCGCGGTGGCCCAGGCCTCGTCGTCGACCGAGATCTGGGCGACGTCGGTGATGTCGCCGATGCCGGTGGCGCGGACCGTGACGCTGCCGGTGATCGACACCCACTCGGGCAGGTCGCCGTCGAGGCCGACGCACAGGGCTTCACCCGGCCCGGCCGCCTCGCACAGGCGCGCGGCCAAGTTGACCGGCCGGCCCACGTAGTCGTCGCCCTCGAACAGCAACACGGTGCCGGCCGCGATCCCGGCGTGGATCTCGAAGTCGTCGTCGTTCAGCCGCAACAGCAGCTCGGCCACGGCAGCGGCAGCGGGGCCCGGCTCGGTGCCGACGAGCATGACCCCGTCACCCAGCCACTTCGCGACCCGCACGCCACGTCTGCCGGTGACGTCGCGGCAGGCCGATCGGAACCGGTTCAACAGCTCGATCGCCGCGTCGCTGCCGTGGCGATCGGTGTAGGCGGTGAACCCGGAGATGTCGACGAACGCGAAGGTCCGGTACAGCCGCTGGCTGACGTCGACCCACTCGGGGACCGGCCGCTCCACGCCCGTGCCGCGCACCGGGACCAGGGGAATCTCCTCGGTCGGTGACCGATCATCACCACCGAGCACCCGACGCAGCGCACGTGCCGCCTCGTCGAGTGGAGCCGCGGCCCTCGGCCGCTTTTGTGCGGCTGGCTTGGGTGATCGGCTGGACATCGTCTCTCTTCCTCTTTCCCACCTGGGTTCGATGGTCGCAGGTCGGTGCGAGCTATTGCAAGCGGGCGCTAACACACGCGAGCACGGCGCTCAGGTTGTTCCACCTAGAAGAGTGCCTGTTGGGGGTCGGGGGCGACGAACCGAATTGCTCCCCGCCAAGCGAGGCGCTCCATGAACACCCAGCTCCGGCGATGGATGGCGGAGGGCCCGTACCCCTGCAATGCGATCTTGTGCTGTGGGCACGGATAGCCCTTGTTCTGATCGAAGGAGTACGCCGGATAGTGCTCGGCCTCGGCCCGCATGATCCGATCGCGATTGACCTTCGCCACGATCGAAGCGGCCGCGATCGACAAGCACCGGGCATCGCCCCTCACCATCGTCCGGGTCCGGCCGCCCCCGACGAAGTCCCACTTGCCGTCCAACAACACGGCATCGGGCTCGAGGCCGAGCTGGTCGAGCGCGCGCCTCGCCGCGATCCGTTGCGCCTGCGACATCCCGAGGTCGTCGCACTCGGCAGCCGATGCATGGCCCACCCCCACCGCCCGGCACCACTCTCGGATGCGGCCCTCCAGCACCTCGCGCCGTGAGGGCGTCAGGATCTTGGAGTCACGGATGCCGTTGACCCGCCGATCGCAGGGCAGGACGACGGCGGCGACGGTCAACGGGCCGGCCCAGGAGCCGCGGCCGACCTCATCCATGCCCACCACCACGTCCAGGCCGTCCTCCCACAGCTCTCGTTCGACGCTGAGCGTGGGAGCGCGGCGAGCGGGAGCACGCGTAGCCATGCCGTCGAACCTACCGTCCGCGCCGCGACCGGTTCGCGACCTCCTCCAGGCGCGAGATCGTGTCGTGCTCCCCGTCGTCGACCGAGGTGGCGACGAAGGCGTCGAGCATCTCGGCCGCGGTGGCTGCCGTCGTCAACCGGAGTCCGAGGGCCAAGACGTTGGCGTCGTTCCATCGCCGTGCGCCCTCGGCCGTCGCGGCATCGGTGCACAGCGCAGCACGCACCCCGCTGACCTTGTTGGCCGCCATCGCCACCCCGGTTCCGGTCCAGCACATCACGACTCCCACATCCGCTCGACCTGCGGCCACTGCCTCGCCGACGCGGCGTCCGACATCGGGCCACACCTCGTCGTGGAGCACCTCGACCAACTCGTGGCCACCGGCGCGGAGGTGGGCCTCCACGGCGTCGGACACGTCGGTTCGCTCATCAGTGCCCACGGCGATCCTCATGGTCGAGGCTTCCTCCGTTCAGGCTCGGTCGCTGGCGCTCCCTGCTTCACTGCGGAACCTCGACTGCGCACGGGACGAATCTAGGTGAAGCCGCCATCGAGGTCGGGAGGAGCCGCCGCGGCCACAGGCGGTGTTCCCAAGCTCGACGCCAGCGATCCGACCAGCACCTCGCCGCGCCACTCCGCCGCCTCGAATCCGGTGTCGATCACCGGCAGGCGGAGCCGTGGCGGCGCGGTCGGTGGCCGCTCCTCCCACGGCTCGATCTCCCACAACAGGGCCGGACGCGCGCCGTGCCAGCGCAACGAGAACGAGACCGTCCCCCAGCTCGTCGCCACGTCGCGCACGTCGATCTCCTGGCCGTTCCACGTGTCGCGCCACGAGGCGAGCAGGTCGATGCCGTCACGCCGCTGCGCCACGATGCCCTCGAGCAGTGCGACGAGTCGCTCGCCAGGCCCGCTGGAGAGCCCGGCCTCGGACCTGCCGAACCGTGCACCGTCGTCACGCATCTCCGCGGCCGCGCGCGGCTCGTCGAGCAGGTCCATGAGTGCCGCGGCCGATTCGAGCGCAGACGCGACGTGTGATCGCCACGCCGGCTGGAGACGTCGCGCCCGACGACCCAACCGGCGGGCCGCGGTCGCGGTCGGTCCGGCGAGGTGCTCCAACGACGGGACCGGCACCCCGCTGCGAGACCAGGAGCCGAGGCCGGCCACCGCGGCCGCGGCCACGATCGCGGGCTCCGCCGACGTGCGGAGTTCACCGCTGGGCGCCATCGCCGCGATCAGGATGTCGGTCGCCTCCGACGCCTCCATCACCCAACCGAGGACGAGGAGCGCGCGCAGTCGATCGGCGGCGTCGGCAACGGGGTCCGGATGCTCGCGGACGAGCACCCGCCGCCGCAGGACCTCCCAGTCGTCGCGGCATCCCGGATCGGGGTGCGCGAGCGATGCGCCGCGATCGACCTGAGTCGACCAGCCGACCGCGACCTGGTCCGGACCGGGGGTATCGCCGGTCACCGGCTCACCGACGGCCAGCCGCAACGGCTGGGTGTGCGGAAGGGGCACGACGACCGCGCCATGGCCGCGATCGCGTCGCATCGCGGCGAACGTCGGTGCACCCGCCACGGCCTCGGCGAGCTGGTCGAGGGTGCCGAACTCACTGGCGGCGACGCGTCGCGAGAGGTGCAACGTCACTCCGTCGAGATCGACCGCCTCACGGTCGATGGTGACCACGCCCGGCCCCACCACGACTGCGACCGCGACCGGGGCCGCGCTGTGATTGGTGACCTCGAGGGCGAGCCGAGGCCGCGAGCCGGATCCCGCGATCGCGTACCAACGCCCGACGACGTCGCCGCCCGGCACGCGCACGGCGGTCTCGGCGATGGGAGCGTCGTCGACGCGGCGGTGCCGCGCCGCGGGCTCGCGCTCGGGCACGTGGACTCGTTCCTCCGACACCACCCACCAGCGCAACGTGGACGCCCCTTCGGGGAGATGGACCACGCCGTGATCGTCGACCGTCGCCAGCGGTCCCGAGCCGAGGGTGCCGAGGATGATGTCGTCACCTGGCGGGAGCGGGTCGTCGGACGGCATCGGGGCCACGCTATGAGTCGTCCCGTGGGTGGCCAATTCGCCTCGGTCGCGGGCGGGTGGGATCAGAACTCGTAGTGGTGGTGCTCGACACCACTGCGCCGTCGCACGAGGCCGCGGTAGGCGTCCTCGGCGGTGGCGCCGTCGTGACAGACCGCCTTGACCTCGCTCGAGATGGGCAGGTCGATGCCGTACTCGTCGCCCAGTTCGAGCACGACCTTCGCGGTCTTCACGCCCTCGGCCACCATCTTCATGTCGGCGATGATCCCGTCGATCGGGCGGCCCTTCCCCAACTGCTCGCCCACGTACCGGTTGCGGCTCTGTCGTGACATGCACGTCGCGATGAGGTCACCCATCCCGGCCAGCCCCGCGAAGGTGACCGCTTGGCCACCCATCGCCTCCCCCAGTCGCGACAGCTCGACCAGGCCGCGGGTGATGACCGTGGCCTTCGTGTTGTCGCCGGCGCCGAGGCCGTCGGCCATTCCCGCCGCGATCGCGATCACGTTCTTCAACGCCCCGCCGAGCTCACATCCGATCACATCGGGGTTCGTGTAGACGCGGAACAGGTCGAACTCGAAGATCCGCTGGAGGTGGCCCGCGACGACGGGGTCGTGGGTCGCCACCACCGATGCCGCGGCGTCTCCGGCCAGGATCTCCTTCGCGAGGTTCGGCCCGGTGAGCACCGCGAAGGGGTGGCCGGGCAGTACCTCCTCGGCGATCTGGCTCATGCGCAGCCGGGTCCCCTGTTCGAGGCCCTTGGTGAGGCTGACCACCGGCACCCACGCGCGGATGTGGGCCGCGACCAGCTCGAGGGTCTCGCGGTAGGCCTGCGAAGGCACACCCATCACCACCACGTCCGCCTCCCCCACCACGGCGGCGAGGTCGGGATCGGCGCGAAGGTCGGGATGGAGGGCGAAGCCTTCGAGGTACGCCGAGTTGGTGTGAGCGGAGTTGACCTCCTCGCACACATCCGCACGACGGGCCCAGAGCGTCGTGGGCGCGTTGTGGGCGGCGATGTGGGCGACGGTGGTCCCCCACGAACCGCCGCCGATCACCGCGACTCGGATTCGCATCACCGCACCCTAGAACTGGGTGACGGCACCTCCGGGTGAAACCACCCGGAGCAGCGTTCATAGACTCGCCACGGTGCCTCCCGCCGCGGTTCCCGCCGTGCCCGTGGTCGTCGTCGTGCCCGTGAAGGCCTTCGCCGACGCGAAGGCTCGTCTCGCTCCGGTGCTCGACCCTCACGAGCGCGCCCGGCTGGCCCGACGACTGGCCGACACGGTGGTCGCCGCTGCCGCTCCGCTCCCCGTGGTGGTCACCTGCGACCACGACGACGTGCGCCAGTGGGCACTCGACGCGGGGCACGAGGTCGACTGGACCCCCGGGCTCGGCCTCAACGGGGCCGTCAACGCGACCGTCGAGCGGCTCGCGACCCGCGGCATCCCGCGTGTGATCGTGGCGCACGCGGACCTGCCCTTCGCCCGGAACCTCGCCCGACTCGCGGACGGGCCGGCGGTGACCTTGGTGCCGGATCGCCATGAGGACGGCACCAACGTGATGAGCGTGCCCACCGATGCCGGATGGACGTTCCGCTACGGGCCGGGCTCCTTCGCCCTCCACCGCGAGGAGGCGGCGCGCCTCGGGCTGGAGGTGCGAGTGCTGCGAGACCGGGCGCTGGCCTGGGACATCGACCACCCGGAGGACCTCGACGCGCCGGTCGAGCTCGGTCCCGTGCCGTGGGACCGTTCGCAGGTCTGACCGGATGGACGCTGACGAGGTGGCCGACGGCAGGTCGAGTGTCGATCTGGTGCCGCCGCGCCGGGCGATGGCCATCGGCGCCCACCCCGACGACGTCGAGTTCGGCTGTGGGGCCACGCTCGCGAAGTGGGCCGCCGCCGGCACCCGGATCGTCCACCTGATCTGCACCGACGGGTCGAAGGGGACCTGGGACCCGTCGGCCGATCTCGATGCGCTGGTCGCACGACGACGCGACGAGCAGCGCGAGGCCTCGAGCCGGCTCGGCGGCGACGGCACGGTCGAGTTCCTCGATCGGACCGACGGCGAGCTCGTCGACGACGCGCCGACCCGACGCCTGGTCTGCGAGGCGATCCGCCGCCACCGGCCCGACGTGGTCCTCGCCCACGACCCGTGGAAGCGCTACCGCCTCCATCCCGACCATCGTGAGGCCGGGCTCCTCGCCGTGCACGGCATCGTCGAGGCACGCGACCCCCACTTCCACCCCGACCAGCTCGAGGGGCCCGACGCCTTGACGCCGCATCGTCCTTCTGCGCTGCTGTTGTTCGAGGCCGACGAGGTGAACCATGTCGAGACGGCCTCACCCTCGACGCTCGCGTCCCGCATCGCTGCCCTCGAGGCGCACACCTCGCAGTTCGAGACGACGCATCACTCACGCCTCGGCGACGACGTGGACCCGGTGCTCGGGTTCCGGGCCCGCGAGCAGACCAAGCTCGAGAAGATGGGAACCGTCGCCGGTGTCGACCTCGGCGAGGCCTTTCACCTCATGCGCGACCTGTAGGGGCGTGTCACGAAATCGAGAGCGGGCGATCCGCGCCGACGGTAACTTCACGACCGTTGCCGCTCTTCATGGATCGTCACGACGGGGTCGAGTTGTCACCCGAGGAGATGGCGGTCGCGCACTCGCGAGATCTCGAGGTGCAAGCGCGCTACGACGTCGAATATCACACCTACTGGTATGACCCGACGGAGGGCACGGTCTTCTGCCTCATCGAAGGTCCGACAAGGGAGGCGGTCGATGCGGTGCATCGCGAAGCTCATGCCGCCTCGGCGAGCACGATCATCGAGCTTCCAGCGGGAATGCCGCTCGAGTTGCTCCTCGGCAATCTTCCCGACCAGCCCGAAGACCGAGCGACCATCACACCGGCGACGAGAGCGATCATGTTCACCGACATGTGCGGGTCGGTTGCCCAGACGCATCAGCTCGGCGACGACGGCCACATGTCGTTGCTTCGCGAGCACGACCTGATCGTTCGCCACGCGCTCGCGGTTCACCACGGTCGCGAGGTCAAGCACACCGGCGACGGGATGATGGCGTCGTTCACCTCGGTCGCGTCCGCGGTCGCGTCCGCAGTCGAGGTGCAGCGCGACATCCATCGTCGGAACGAGGGCGCGTCGACCGCGCTCGAGGTGAGCATCGGAATCAGCGCGGGCGAGCCCGTCACGGATGACAACGAGGATCTCTTCGGGGCGGCGGTACAACTCGCGGCCCGGTTGTGCTCTGCCGCGACGCCCGGCGCCATCGTCGCCTCGGTGGCGGTGCGCGAGCTGTGCATCGGCAAGCCCTTCGACTTTCGCGACAACGGGCGCCTCCAGCTCAAAGGTCTGCCCGAGCCCACGCAGTCGTACTCCGTGGGTTGGCACTGAGCCCGAAGGGCGAGCCTTATCCCTCAGGGGGGTCAGTCGCTTGACAGGGCCGACGGTTGCTAGAGGGGTGCGCGCCCAGGACCGGGAGGCCCGGCGAAGGCCTGGGCGATGGACATCCACTTCGTGGCCGCGGGGCCGACGATGTCGAGGTGGACGTCGTCGAGGTGCCGGCGCTGGGTCACTGCCAGGCAGAAGTCCACCGCCGGCCCACTGACGCGGTCGGCAGCATCGCCAGGGCCCCAGCTCCAGGTCGAGCCGTCGGGCGCCTCGAGCACCACGTCGATCGGCAACTCCGGAGCGGGCAGGTCGCGGATCGTGAAGCTGAACGGTCGCGCCCCGACGCCGATGTGAGCCACGTGGCGCAGGCGAGGTCCGGCCTGGGGGGCGAGACCCATGGCGTCTCGGATGTCCTGTCCGTGGGCCCAGGTCTCCATGATGCGTGCCGTCACGAAGGACATCGCCGACATCGGTGGGCCGTACCAGGGGACACGAGCGCGAGGGTCCATCGTGGCCAAGGCGGCGAGCAGTTCGGCGCGGGAGGTGCGCCACCAGTCGAGCACCTCGAGCCCCGACATCTGACGCCCCCGCTCGGTGTAGCCCGTCACGGGGTGGTCACCCTCGGCGAGCCGGCGTTCGAGATCGGCGTTGAAGTCGTCGGGACGGACCACGGCGGTGGTTGCGGCCTCGTCGAAGCCGGCGAGGTGCGAGAGCTGGTCGGCGACGGTCCAACCCTTCGCGGGGGTGGCGAGATCGAGCACGTCGGTCCCCCGCTCGTCGAGCCCCGCGGTGAGCTCGCCGTCGAGTGCGTCCTGTTCGTCACGGAGGTCCCCGACGAGCGCACCGACGTCAGCCATGTCCCGATTCAGGCCCTGCTCAGATCATTGCCCGGCGGGGGGCGCCGGGGTGGTCGGCGCGGTGGTCGCCGGGGGCGCCGTGGTCGTCGCCTTCGGCTTGCGAGCCCTGGGCTTCGCCGTGGTCGTCGGCGGGACGGTCGTGGTCGGCGGCAGTGTGGTCGACGTCGTCGTGGTCGTGGGCTCGGTGGGCAGCGGCTGGGCGCCCACGTCCTTGGTCGAGGTGAACTGCTCCGGCGCCACGCGCTCGAGGATGCCCATCTGGGCGTCGTCGAGCAGCTCCTTGGGCGGGCTCGTCGGGCCGGCGAACTGCAGGATCACGATGACGTCGCCGACCTGGAAGAACACGACGCGGCGGGTGAGCCCGCTGTCGGCGACCACGAGCGTTCGGCTGACGTAGTCCGTCACCGGAGGTGAGGGCTGACCGGGCCGGATGTCGATCTTGGTCCGCTCGCCGTCGGAGAGCACGAAGAACTCCGAGCACGCCTCGAAGGCCCTGGCCATCTCCTGGATGTACTGGTTCGCCTCGCGGGTGGAGCGAACTCGGACGGACTGCGACGTCAACAGCTCCTTGCCGCTCGCGTCGCTGTAGACGACCTGCAGCGGGTCGCCGAGCTGGTTCTCGATCTGGGGGGTGACACCGCAGATCGGGGTACCGACGATGTTCAGATAGCCCAGCGCTCCAGGATCACCCGGGCCCCATCCGTCAGGCAGGTCCTCGAGGGCTGCCAGGCTGGCCCCGGGGTCGAAGGTCCCTGCGAGCTGGGCGTGGTTGAGCTGCTCGGCAGTGCGTACGTCGATCTCGATCTTCGAGACCGGGTAGCCCATGCCGAAGCCCACCGCGGCCCCGCAGCCTCCGATGAGCACCACCAGGATCCCCAGCCGCCACACCGACGAGGTGAAGGCACCCCGCGGAGATCGGGGCTGGTCGGTCGGCGCGGTCACACCGCAGACGGTAGTGGCCGACCGCGGACCCTCCCGGGCACCGGCGGCCCGACTGCGCTGCGGGGCGAGCTCACCCGCCGCCGAATCGGGATTCCCAGGCCTCGAGGTCCTCGGGCGCCAGTTTCTTGAACAACAGTCCCGGCGACGAGACCGGCGTACCAGGCTCGACCTCGAGCACGCCGTCGACCAGTGACGCGGTCAGCACCTGGTCGGCCGATGGCCCGGCGACACCTTCCAACGCCCTTGCGGCGTTCGGCATGAACGGGGCGGAGGTCACCGCGTGGAGCCGGATGAGCCCCACGGCGGTGCGCAGCGTCATCGCGGCGAGCGCGGGATCGGTCTTCACCGCCCGCCACGGCTCGCGGGCCTCGAGGTAGACGTTGCCCTCGGCCCAGGTGGCCCGCAGTGCCGCGGCGGCCTTGCGGTACTCGAGTCGGTCGAGACAGCCGAGGTACTCGTCGAGCAGCTCGCGGACCCGCGCGATCAGGCCCGCCTCGATCTCTCCCGGCTCACCATCTGCGGGCACGGCACCGTCGAAGTGGCGGTCGATCTGGGTGACGGTGCGGTTCACGAAATTGCCGAGCGTCCCGACCAGGTCCTTGTTCACGGCGTCGCCGAACAGCTCCCAGGTGAAGCTCGTGTCGTCGGACTCGGGCGCGTTCGCCATCAGGTACCAGCGCCAGTAGTCCGCCGGGAGCAACTCGAGCGCGTCGTCCATGAAGACGCCGCGGCCTTCCGAGGTGGAGAACTTCCCGCCGTAGTAGTTGAGCCAGTTGAAGCCCTTGAGTCGGTCGACGAGCTTCCAGGGTTCGGCCGAGCCGAGCAACGTCGACGGGAACGACAACGTGTGGAACGGGATGTTGTCCTTCGCCATGAACTCGGTGTAGGTGACCTCATCCGCGCCTGCGTCAGTGCGCCACCACGAGCGCCAGTCGCGCGCTTCGGGGGCCGCGTCGGACCACTCCTTCGTCGCGGCGATGTAGCCGATGGGCGCGTCGAACCAGACGTAGAACACCTTGCCGACCAGCTCGGGGAAGTCGGACGCGGGGACCGGCACGCCCCATTCGAGGTCGCGGGTGATCCCCCGATCGCCGAGGCCCTCGTCGAGCCACTTGCGGGCGATCGAGGTGACGAGCACCGGCCAGTCGGACCGCTGGTCGAGCCACTCGCGGAGCCGGTCGGACAGCTTCGACTGCAGGAGGAAGAGGTGCGGCGACTCGCGGACCTCGAGCTCGGTCGAGCCGGACACCGCCGAGCGCGGGTCGATCAGCTCGGTCGGGTCGAGCTGCTTCGTGCAGTTCTCGCACTGGTCGCCCCTTGCCCGCTCGTATCCGCAGTTGGGACAGGTCCCGACCACGTAGCGGTCGGGCAGGAATCGACCGTCGATCGGGGAGTAGATCTGTCGGGTGACCCTCACCTCGGTCAGCCCGGCGGCGGCGAGCGCCCGCGCGAAGTGCTGGGTCAGCTCGTGGTTCTGGGGCCGCGACGTCCGGCCGAACCAGTCCCACGAGAGGTCGAATCGATCGCAGAGCGCTCGTTGGACGTCGTGCTGCTCGGCGCAGTACTCGGCGACGGACTGATCCGCCTCGCGGGCGGCGAGCTCGGCTGGTGTGCCGTGCTCGTCGGTCGCACAGATCAACAACACGTCGTGGCCCTGGGCCCGCAGGGCGCGGGCGCACACGTCGGCGGGCAGCATCGAGCCGACCAGGTTGCCGAGGTGCTTGACGCCGTTGATGTACGGCAGCGCGCTCGTGATCAGGTGCCGGGCCATCCGCCGAGGTTACCGGGGGGTCTCGTCGCCCCGATGCTGGTATGCCGCCGCGATCGCGGCGCGTACCTCATCGACGCGCGACTCGTCGCGATATCGGGTCCTCGGCCAGAAGAACCCCTTGAGCCCGTCCCCCTTCGTGCGGGGAACGACGTGCACGTGGAGATGCGGCACGCTCTGGCTGACGCGGTTGTTGATCGCGACGAAGGTCCCCTGCGCTCCCATCGCCGACTCGATCGCGGCCTCGAGGGCGCGGACGCGTTCGAAGAGCGACCCGACCTGATCGAGTGGCAGGTCCATGAGCGTCTCGTGGTGCTCCCGGGGAACGACGAGCACGTGGCCCTCGAACAGGGGGCGCTGATCGAGGAACGCGACGCACGAGTCGTCCTCGAGCACCACGGCGGCGGGCTCGGTGCCCGCGACGATCGCG
>DATEEV010000142.1:0-5691 GCA_035281005.1 Microthrixaceae bacterium
CGGGTCGAGATGTTCCTCGGCATGGCCGACCTGGGCGATGCGTTCGACCCGCGGTCATACCCGGGCCTGTTCACGGACCTGATACCTGCGGACCGCGCTGAGGCGCTGGCCACGATGATGCGCGAGAACATTCGCCCGGCGAGTGTCCGGGCAGCGGGCCACATCGGTGCCGAGACCGACCTTCGCCCCGTGCTGCCCACCGTCGACGTACCGACACTGGTGCTCCACGGCGAGGCCGACGCTCGGTCGCCCCTCGCGAACGCCGAATCGCTCCATGCGGCGATCTCGACATCGCAGCTCGCGGTGCTCCCGAAGCTCGGCCACGCGTGTGTGGTGGAGGACCCCGCGGCGTGTGCGACGGAGATACGCCGGTTCGTCAGCACCGTCCTGGCCGATTCCCGAGCAATACCCGACCCGTAGGACTTCGGCCGCATCGCGCCTCACACCGCTCCTACGCTTCGCGTCAGGGATGAGGAGGAGCGCCTCGGGCGCCTCGTATTCCGGTTCCCGACACGGTCAGGCTCGTCCCCACACCGCCCGGAACGATGGGCGCGGTCGAGAGGAGCAGACATGTCCAAGTACCTGTTCGAATCGAAGTACACCGCTGAAGGAGTCCAGGGCCTGAAGAAGGCCGGCGCTGCGAGCCGAGTGGCTGCCGTCACCGACATGTGCTCCGGCCTCGGTGGCAGCCTCGAATCGTTCCATTTCGCGTTCGGCGACGTCGACGCCTTCGTGGTGTGCGACTTGCCCGACGACGAAGTGGCCGCCGCAGTCGCATTCACCGTGGGGGCCAGCGCAGCAGTCCAGGCGAAGACCATCAAGCTCCTGACCGTCGAGGAGGCCGATGCTGCGATCGGTCGTTCGGTGTCATACCGCCCGCCGGGGAGCTGATCGCGGTAGGTGGGTGCCGGGTTCCGGCTCGGCGTGTTCGATGCGCTGGGCGCCGGCCCGGCCACCGCTGACGAGCTCGTCATGCAACGCGTGAGGAAGACTGGCCCGGTGCCAACCGTCGGCCTCCGCGGCATCGAGGTCTTCTACGAGCTCGGTGGGACCGGTCCTCGCGTGTTGTTCCTCAACGGGTCCGGCGCGACGTTGGCGAGGGTCGCACCACTCCTCGACCAGCTCCGGGAACGCTTCGAGCTGCTGGCACACGACCAGCGCGGCCTCGGGCGCACCTCGGTACCCGACTCGCCCGCGACCATGGCCGACTACGCCGCCGACGCCCTCGCCCTCGCCGATCACGTCGGCTGGGAGCGATTCGGCGTCGTCGGGATCAGCTTCGGTGGAATGGTCGCCCAGGAGCTCGCGGCTGCCGCACCCGAACGCGTCGAGCGGCTCGCGCTCCTGTGCACATCACCGGGCGGCGCCGGCGGCGCTTCCTATCCCCTGCACGAACTGCTCGACGGCGGCGCGACGCCCACCATCCTGGACAGCCGATTCAGTCCGCACTGGCTGGCCGAGCATCCTGTCGACAGGTTCATCGCCGATGGCTTCGTCGACGGATTCACGGCCCCGGACCCGGGCTTCGTCCTGCAACTCGATGCCCGCCGTCAGCACGACGTGTTCGACCGGCTCCATCGAATCTCTTGCCCCACCTTCGTCGCCGCCGGCAAGTGGGACGGGATCGCCCCACCCTCCAACAGCGAGGCGATCGTCTCGCGCGTCCGGTCCGCGGAGCTGCACGTCTACGACGGTGGGCATCTCTTCATCGTCCAGGACGAGCAAGCGTTTCCCGAGACGCTCGACTTCCTGGACCAACTGAACACTGAACAGGAGGGGCGATGACGGTCATTGTGGTGACCGGCGCCGGGAGCGGCATGGGCCAGGCGTGTGTCGAACAGCTTCGCGGCCAGGCCGACACGCTGATCGCCGCCGACATCAGCCCGCCCGCGATCCCCGACACCGTCGGGGTCGCCTGCGACGTGAGCGACCGCGACGCGGTGCAGGCCCTCGCCGCACACGTCCGCGAGGCCGGACCGTTCCGCGCGCTCGTCCACGCCGCCGGGATCTCCCCCACCATGGGTGACGCCACTCGCGTCCTCGACGTCGATCTCCTCGGCACGCAGTACCTCCTCGATGCGTTCGAAGATCTGGTGACACCTGGCTCGTCGGCCGTGTGCTTCTCCTCGTCGGCCGCGTACCTGCTCGCACCGTTCATGACCGCCGACCTGGAGGCGCTGCTCGAGGACCCGCTTGCACCGGGCTTCATGGAGCGGGCGGTCGAGGCAGTGGCGAACGACAGCGGCTTCGCCTACGCGCTCGCCAAGGTGGGTGTCATCCGTGCCGCTGGGCGCGCGGCGGTCCGATGGGGTGCCCGCGGTGGCCGGGTGAACTCCCTCGCACCCGGCCTGATCGACACGCCGATGGGGCGCCAGGAGTTCGAGCAACAGCCCGCGATGAAGGACCTGCTCGCCCAGACGCCGCTGCAACGCTTCGGTGAGTCGGAGGAGGTCGCCGCGGTCGCGGCCTTCCTCGTCTCCGACGCCGCTTCGTTCGTCAACGGCATCGACGTCCTCGTCGACGGCGGACAGGCCCAGGGCACGAAGGCCGCAGCAAAAGATCTCGGGTGAGGTGTCGATCTGGTCGAGGGCCGTTCGTCTCATCCCCGAACACCCACCCACGCAGAGGAGCAACCCCATGCAGTACGTGATGATGATCTACCAGGGCTCGACCCCACTGCCCGGGACGGCTGAGTTCGAGGCCATGCCCGAGGCGGAGCAGCAGCAGGTGTACGCGGACTACCACGCACTCAACGAGACGGCGGGGGTCACGCCGGGGCTGCCGCTCGGGCTGCCCGAGGACGCGACCACCGTGCGGGTCGCCGACGGCAGGACGCTGACCACCGACGGGCCCTTCGCCGACACGAAGGAGGCCGTCGGCGGCTGGTTCACCCTCGAAGCCGACGACCTCGACGCCGCCATCGAGATCGCGTCCAAGGTCCCTGCCGCCCGACTGGGTGGCGCCATCGAGATCCGGCCGGTCGCCACCTACTGGTGACCACCCTCGACGACGTCTTCCGGGAGCACTGGGGCAGCGTCGTCGCCGTCCTGGTCGGCTTCCTCGGCGACTTCGACGTCGCCGAGGAGGCCGCACAGGAGGCCTTCACCATCGCGGCGGACCGATGGCCCCGCGACGGGTGGCCCTCCAACCCGCGTGCGTGGCTGATGACGACCGCCCGCAATCGGGCCATCGACCGTGCACGCCGGGATCGGACGCTGGCGGCCAAGCGGGCGCTGCTCGAGCGACAGGTCGAGGACGAGGCGACGAAGGAGGCGCCGGTGACGAACTTCCCCGATGAGCGCCTCGAACTCATCTTCACCTGCTGCCATCCCGCGCTGGCCATCGAGGCGCAGGTCGCCCTCACCCTCCGCTCGTTGGGCGGGCTCACCACCGAGGAGATCGCCCGCGCGTTCCTCGTGCCCGAGGCGACCATGGCCCAACGGCTGGTCCGGGCCAAGCGCAAGATCAAGACCGCGGGCATCCCCTTCCGGGTGCCGCCGCCCGACCTGCTGCCCGAACGTCTCGACGCGGTGCTCGCCGTGGTCTACCTGATCTTCAACGAGGGCTACGGCGGTCGGCACGACCTGGCCGGGGAGGCGCTGTGGCTGGGCCGCGCGCTCGCGGACCTCCTGCCCGACGAGGCCGACACCCACGCCTTGCTGGCGATCATGTTCCTCGTCGACTCCCGGCGCGAGGCCCGGGTGCGCGACGGCGAACTGGTCCTCCTCGCGGACCAGGACCGGGCGCAGTGGGATCACCGCCAGATCGCCGACGGGCGCGCTGAGCTCGACCGCGCCATCGCCCTCGGCGGACGGGGCCCCTATGTCCTGCAGGCCGCGATCGCGTCCTTGCATGCGACCGACCCCACCGACTGGGCCCAGATCGCCATGCTGTACGGCGAGCTCGCTCGAGTGACCGGCTCACCGGTGGTCGAACTGAACCGGGCCGTCGCGATCGCCGAGGTCGACGGACCGGCGGCCGCGCTGGGCCTCGTCGACTCCCTCGCTCTCGACGACTACCGGTATCTGCACTCCACCCGCGCCGACCTGCTCCGCCGGCTCGACCGCACCGACGAGGCCCGCGACGCATACCGCCGGGCCCTCGACCTGACCGACGACGACACCGAACGCCGGTTCCTCGAGCGTCGCGTGGCCGGGCTCGGAGCGTGATACCCCCGGGTCCGCGGGATGCCCCCCACTACCATCCGAGCGATGGCCCTCCACATCTTCCGGGTGGTCGTGCACGGCCAGTTCCGGGATCTCGATTCGGCGACCCGGGAGCGCCTGCGAGCCGCCGCCGCCGACCACGAGCCTGCGTCGACGCGGTTCACCCGCGACGGGCATCTCACCTACGACGCGACGCTCTCGACCTTCGCGTTCCGCTACGAGCTCCGCGAGCACGACGAGGGTCCCGCCGAGGCCGAGCGCTCGGTGACCGAGCGCGCCGTGGCGATGACGGCCGAACGGCTCGCGGATGCCGGCGTGACCCACGGAGAGCTCCGGACCCGGGTGACCGACATGGCGGACGTCTGGCGCTGATCCCAACTCGCACCTTCGAGGTGAGCGGACCCCTGCCCACGGCGCCCGCCCGCTGCTAGCTTTGGGGGTGAACGGGCCAGTCGACCCGTCGAACGGGAGGTGCGTCATGCGCCACGTTCTGATCGTCGCCCACCAGACGCTGCGCAGCCCTCAGCTGCGTGAGGCGATCGCCGACCGGGCCGCGGCCGGGCCGGTGACCTTCCACCTGGTGGTGCCCATGTCCCACGGTGACGGCTTCACCTGGAACGAGGGACAGGTCCACGTGGAGGCCGAGCACCGCCTCGAGGAGGCGCGACTCGCGTACCTCGCGGAGGGCTACGCGGTCACCGGTGAGGTCGGCGACTCCAACCCCGCGTACGCGGTCGACAACGTGTTGCGACGTGGCGACAGGACATCCTTCGACGAGATCGTCGTGTCGACATTGCCCAGCCGAATCTCGAAGTGGATGGGGATGGACGCGCCCGCGCGCATCCGCAGGTCGACCCACGTCACGGTCACGCACCTGGAGTCGGAGATCGCCCACCACTGAACCGCGATCGCTACCGTCGGCGCAATGGAGGAACTCGACCTGCTCACGGGCCTCGCGACCACCCGCTCGATCCGACGGATCCGGCCCGACCCGATCCCCGACGACGACCTCGCCACGATCCTGTGGCATGCGACTCGCGCACCGTCGGGGTCCAACCGGCAGCCCGTCCGCTTCATCGTCCTACGTGACGGTCCCAATGCGGTCGAGGCCAAGCGGCTCCTCGGCACGGCGTTCCGCGACGGGTGGGCACTCAAGTCGTCGGCGGAGGGCTACGACGCGCGGAGCGGCCAGGAGCCCACCTCGCGCAAGGCCCGCCAGGCGCGGGCGATGGCACATTTCGTCGAGCACTTCGAGAAGATTCCCGTCGTGGTCCTCGCCTGCCTGGTCCCGCACCGCCCGATCGACCTGTACCTCGGCGCGTCGGTCTACCCCGCATGCCACAACCTGCTCCTCGCGGCTCGCGCCATCGGTTATGGCGGCGTGATCACCATGTGGCAGGCGATGGTCGACGGAGCGCTGCGAGAGCTGCTCGACATCCCGAAGGAGGCGGTCCTCGCCGCCACCATCCCGCTCGGGCGACCCGAGGGCAACCACGGCCCGGTGCGCCGACGCCCACTCGGCGAC
>DATEEV010000143.1:0-11574 GCA_035281005.1 Microthrixaceae bacterium
CCCCCCGAGGAGCTGGGTGACGACGCGCTGTGCGCCGTCTGGGAGCAGCTCGCCCTCATGCGGCGCCACCGCGTGGCGCACCGCGACCTCCGGCTCGCCAACGTGTTCCTGGCCGATGACGGCACGGCGTGGATCATCGACTTCGGCTTCAGCGAGCTGGCGGCCTCGGACCTGTTGCTGGCCACCGACGTCGCCGAGCTGACCGCGTCGTCCGTGACCCAGGTCGGCGTCGAGCGAGCCGTCGCCGTCGGCGTCGAGGTCGTCGGCCCGGAGGCGATGCGGTCGGCCCTCCCACGTTTGAAGCTCCCGATGCTGAGCGGCGCGACCCGCACCGCGTTGAAGGCCTCGCCAGAGACCCTCGTCGAGCTGCGCGAGCGGATCGGCGCGCTCGACGCGAGCTCGGTGACCGCCTCGGCCTAGGCCCGAACTAGACGCCGAAGATCGTGTGCAGCTCGACCGGGGCGATCTGCTCGAGCTGGTCGTAGCGGCAGTCGGCCGGGTCCTTGTCGGGCCGCCACCGGACGAACCGGGCGGGATGGCGAAGCCGCCAGCCACCCTGGAGGCCTTCGAAGGCCACCTCCACCACGAGCTCGATGCGCAGCGGCTCGAACGAGGAATCCTTCTGGTTGTTCCACCGGCTCGGCGCGCCCGGCATGCGCTGGGACTCGTGCGCGGCGGGGTCGGCCCACTCGCCCCACGGGTGGTCGTCGAGCGCCCCCGCCTCGTACGGAGCGAGCTCGGCGACCAGCTCGGTTCGCCGAGCCGCGGTGAAGGCCGAGCACACCCCGATGCTGTGCAGCGCGCCTTCGTCGTCATAGAGGCCGAGGAGCAACGACCCGACGCCGTTGCCGTCCTTGTGGCGGCGGTAGCCGGCCACCACCATGTCGGCGGTGCGGAGGTGCTTCACCTTGAGCTGGGCCCGCTTGTCGGACTGGTAGGGATCGTCCAGCCCCTTGGCCATCACCCCGTCGAACCCCGCGCCCTCGAAGCGTTCGAACCAGTCCGCCGCGACCTCGCGATCGCGCGTGGTGGGACAGAGGTGCACCGGTGGCTGCGTGTCGGTGAGCAGGGACTCGAGCCGCGCCCGCCGTTCGCCGAACGGCGTGGCGGTCAGGTCCTCGTCGCCGAGTGCGATCAGGTCGAAGGCCACGAACGACGCCGGTGTCTCGGCCGCGAGGCGGTTCACCCGGCTCTCGGCCGGGTGGATGCGTTGCTGGAGGGCGTCGAAGTCGAGCCCGTCGTCGGTGACCACGACCACCTCCCCGTCGACCACGCACCGCTCCGGCAACGCGGCCGCCAGCGGGGCGAGCAGCTCGGGGAAATAGCGGGTCAGGGGCCGGTCGTTGCGGCTCCCCAGCTCGATCTCGTCGCCGTCACGGAACACCAGACACCGGAAGCCGTCCCACTTCGGCTCGAAGAGCAGATCACCCTTCTCGGGCAGGTCGTGAACCGCCTTGGCGAGCATCGGCCGGAACGGTGGCATGACCGGAAGCTGCATCACGCCGAACGTAGGCGCTCCCGCGCCGCGGGACGTGCGAATTCGGTTCGGACGCGTGACGCCCCTTATCGTGGAAGCCCTATGGACCACCCTCTCTCCGAGCGTGTCGAGAACCTTCGGAAGCTGAAGGAAGAGGCACTCCAGCCCGGGTCCGACCGGTCGGTCGACCGTCAGAAGTCCCGCGGCAAGATGCTCGCCCGTGAGCGGATCGAGTATCTGCTCGACGACGGCTCCTTCCACGAGCTCGACATGCTCGCCCGTTCGCGGGCGCCGGGAGCCGAGGAGCGGCCCTACACCGACGGCGTGATCACCGGCTGGGGCACGATCGACGGCCGCAAGGTCTTCGTGTTCAGTCAGGACTTCACGGTGTTCGGAGGCGCTCTCGGCGAGGTGTTCGCCGAGAAGATCCACAAGCTGATGGACATGGCCATGAAGGTGGGCGCTCCGGTCATCGGGATCAACGACGGCGCCGGTGCCCGCATCCAGGAAGGCGTGGTCAGCCTCGCCAGCTATGGCGGGATCTTCTTCCGGAACGTCAAGGCATCGGGTGTCATGCCGCAGATCTCGGTGGTGATGGGCCCCTGCGCCGGTGGCGCGGTGTACAGCCCGATCATGACCGACTTCATCTTCATGGTGGACGAGACCTCGTACATGTTCATCACCGGCCCCGATGTGGTGAAGCAGGTGACCGGCGAGGAGGTCAGCCAGCAGGAGCTCGGCGGCGCCCGCGTGCACACCTCGAAGTCGGGCGTGGCCCAGTTCGTCTCGCCCGACGACGCGACCTGCCTCGACGACGTGCGCTACCTGCTGTCGTTCCTCCCGGCGAACAACCTCGAGCAGCCGCCGACGCTGGAGACCGACGATCCTCACGACCGGCTGTGCCCGGAGCTGTTGACGATCCTGCCCGACTCGTCGAACCAGGCCTACGACATCCGGTCGATCATCACGGCCGTCGCCGACGACGGCGACTTCTTCGAGTACTCGCCCAGCTGGGCGGGCTCGATCGTGTGCGGGTTCGCCCGCCTCGGCGGCCAGTCGGTCGGCATCGTCGCCAACCAGCCGATGGTGATGGCGGGCGTCCTCGACATCCAGGCGTCGTCGAAGGCGGCCAAGTTCGTGCGCACCTGCGACGCGTTCAACGTGCCGATCGTGACCTTCGTCGACGTGCCCGGGTTCCTCCCGGGTGTCGACCAGGAGCACGGCGGCATCATCCGCCACGGCGCCAAGCTGCTCTACGCCTACTGCGAGGCGACCGTGCCCCGCATCTCGGTGCTGGTGCGCAAGGCCTATGGCGGCGCCTACGTGGTCATGGACTCGAAGTCGGTCGGCTCGGACCTGTCGCTGGCCTGGCCCTCGGCCGAGCTGGCGGTGATGGGCGCATCCGGTGCAGTCGAGATCGTGAACCGTCGTGAGCTCGCCGAGATCGAGGACGTCCCCGAGCGCGAGGCGCGCCGGGCCCAGCTCGTCGACGACTACACCGAGACCTACTGCAATCCGTGGGAAGCCGCGGATCGAGGCATCATCGACGACGTGATCGATCCCACGGAGACCAGGGTCAAGCTCATCGCGGGCCTCGAGCTCCTGCGCAGCAAGCGCGAGCACCTCCCGCCCCGCAAGCACGGGAACATGCCCCTGTGAGCTTCTCGATCACGGGTGGGCCGGTGCCCACCGAGGAGGAGGCGGCGGCCATCGCCGCCGCGATCGAGGTCGCGTGGCCCAAGGCGACGCCCCCTCCGGCCGACGACGCCGAATCCCGATGGCGTTGGGCAGGCCGGTGGTGGACCCGGCCGATCCCGCTCCGTCGCGACCGGCCCTGGTAGCGCGGCCAGGCACGGCGGTGGAGCTCACGACCGTCGCCGATGACGAGGTCGTCCTCTTCGACGGGAACCGACTGGTCAGCCACTCGGGCCTCGAGCCCGACACCGTGCATCACCTCGACGGGGTCGAGGCGAGGACGCTCCCGCGACCCGGGGACCTGCTGTCGCGGTTCTGCACCACGAACGACGTGCACTTCGGTGAGACCGTGTGCGGGGTCATCGAGGGCAGTGACGCCGGGCCGGTGTTCTCGGTGCCCCCCGGTGCCGAGCCCTACCCGGAGGTCATGAACCGAGGCGCGGTCGCCGAGATCGCTGCGGTCGGGCCCGATGCCGTCGTGGTCAAGGGCGACCTCACCGCGATGGGGACGCGGGCCGAGTACGACCGGTTCGTGGAGGTGTACCAGGGTGCGTTCGGCGATCGGCTGTGGCATGTGCGAGGGAACCACGACGCGTACCACGGCGAGGTCTTCGCCGACTGGCCGACCCAGGAGATCGATCTGCCGGGGGTCAGGTTGGCGATCCTCGACACCTCGCGCGGGCGGCAGGTCAACGGCTCGCTGTCGGCGGATCAGCTCGAATGGCTCGACGAGCTGGGAGCCCGGGCCGACCGACCGGTGCTGGTGTTCGGCCACCACCACATCTGGAATCCGGCTCGCGATCCCAGGATCGACTCGTTCTTCGGGCTTCGGCCCGACGACTCCGAGGCACTGCTCGCGGTGTTCGCCCGACGGCCTCGACTCCGGGGCTACTTCGCCGGGCACACCCATCGGAACCAGCGCCAGATGATCGGGGGGATCCCCTTCGTCGAGGTGGCGTGCGTGAAGGACTTCCCCGGGACGTGGGCCGAGTACCGCGTGTTCGACGGCGGGATCCTCCAGATCTTCCGTCGGATCGGAACCGCTGATGCTCTCGACTGGAGCGAGCAGACCCGCCACATGTATGCGGGCGGCTACGAGCCGTACGCCTTCGGCGACCTCGACGACCGCAGCTTCCTGATCCCGATCAGATGACTGACCGGAGGCTCGGGCTTCCGCGGGCACCTACCGTCGGAGGGCGGGTGTGGATGCCCACAGAACGGAGAGCGAGCGAAGATGAATGACACCAAGGCGGCCTTCGTCACGTCGGCGACATCGTTCGCCTCGGTCGTCTCGACCGTTCGCGACGAGCAGTGGAACGCGCCGGGGCTCGGTGAGTGGGACGTGCGTGAGCTCGTCGGCCATGCGCTGCGCGGCGTGACGACGGCGCCGACCTATCTCGAGGCGGCGGGTCCTTCGAGCGGGATCACCCTGGCAACCGCCGGTGACTACGTCCGCGCCGCGTTCTCGACGGCTGGCGTCCACGCGTCGGTCGCGCAACGGGGCCGGGAGGCCGGTGCGGCGCTGGGCGACGACCCGGCCGGTGCCGTGCGGGCCGCCGTCGATGCCGCGGTCGCCACCGTGTCCGCCGCGTCCCCTGATGCCGTGGTCGCGACGCCGTTCGGCACGATGCGACTCGACACCTACCTCCCGACGCGCATCGTCGAGCTCGTCGTCCACACCGACGATCTCTGCCGCGCGGTCGGACACGGCCCGGTGGCCACCGCGACCGAGTTGAGGATCGTGCTCGGCGTGCTCGCGGAGAGCGCTGACCCCGCCTCGGGGCTGCTCATCGTGCGGGCGTTGCTCGGCCGAGTGGACCTTCCAGCCGGGTTCAACCTCTGGGCCTGAGCCCCGCCCTCAGTCGGCGGTCGCGACCTCGATGCGGTCCTGCTTCCACTCCCGCGCCGACTCGAGCGCCAGGCTCGCCTGGTCCAGGAGCTCGTCCGTGCTGAACGCATGGGCGGGGTAGCAGGCCACCCCGGCCCACAGTGTGTGGTGCCCGTGGCGGCTGGTCAGGTTGCGGCGGATCCGCTCGACGGTCCACACCGCACCGTTCTCCGGGGTGTCCTCGAGGATCAGCGCGAAGCAGCCGTCGCTCATCCGACAGGCCGTGTCGGCGTCGCGCAGGGTCTGGCGGATCGAGCCGGTGACCCTGATCGGGTCCGCGCTCGTCATCCCCATGGTGCCGAGCCCCTCGACCACGTCGAGCAGGGCGATCGCTACGGGGCGGAGGTGACGACGGGCGGACGCGACGCGGGCGTCGAGCGCAACCCGGAAGTACGCCTCGTTGAACAGGCTCGTCTCGGAGTCGGCCAGCAGGCCGGTGTCGGTCGGGCTGTGAGGCGGAGCGGGAGCCCCGCCATGGGTCGACTCGAACGTCCGGTCGACGGACACGGCCGGCGGCTGGCCGGCGACGAGCTCGGCGAGGGTCTCCTGGCTGGTGTCGTGCTGCCGGCGCAGGTCGGCGACCTCCTCTCGCAACCCGACCACCTCGACTCGGCGGTCGTGGACCTCCTCACCGAGATCGGTCGCCCGGTGCTCGGCCACCGCTGCCCGTTGCTCGGCGCTCCAGGCGAGCAGGCCGGCTGAAAACGCGAGCACGCCCGCCACGGGGGCGAGTGCCGCGTTCTCGATCACGTAGGCGATCATGGCGATCAAGAGGCCGGCCACACCACACAGCGCCCCGAGGAGTCGTCGGAATCCCACGTCGTTCCATCGGCTCGGGGGCGGCGAACTCAAGAATTCGCCCCTGTCGACCTTCGGCTCGCATGCGAATTGATGACCTCGAGCAAGGCGGCGACGTGCTCGTCGGTGGTCGCGAAGCTGGTCACGAGGCGCACGAGGCGGCGAGCGGCGCCCTGCTGGTCGGGCGGAGCGGCGGCGTCGTAGAACTCGGCCCCGGCCTCCCGCCACCCGGCCACCGCCGCCGAATCGGTGATCACGAACAGTTCGTTGCCATCGAAGGGCAGGACCGTGACGCCCGGGGCACCGGTCAGGCCCGCCGCGAGCCGTGCCGCCATGTCGTTGGCGTGAGTGGCGGTCGTGAGCCAACGGCCCTCGGCGAGCGAGGCCTCGAGCTGCACCGACACGAACCGCATCTTCGACAGCAGGTGGCCCGAGCGCTTGCGCCGCCGCTCGAACGTTGCCGCCAGCCCAGGCTCGAAGAAGACCACCGCCTCCGCGGCGAGCGCGCCGTTCTTGGTCGCACCGAACGACATCACGTCCACTCCGGCGCGCCAGGTCAGCTCCGCGGGCGACGAGCCCGTCCCCACCACCGCGTTCGCGAAACGGGCACCGTCGAGGTGCACCGTCAGGCCGTGCTGCTTGGCGACGTCGGCCAGCGCGGCGGTCTCGGCAGCGCGGTAGGCGCGGCCGAGCTCCGCGAGGTTGGTCAGGCTGAGCGCCTGGAACGGGGTGCGGTGCACGTCGTTGCGATCGGCAGCCGCAGCGTCGAGCACCTCGCGCACCGTGGCGAGCTGCAGCCGACCACCGTCACCGGGCAGGGGCGCGAGTCGCAATCCGCCACCGAAGAACTCGGGGGCGCTGCACTCGTCGACGGCGATGTGCGCCTCCGCGTGGCAGATCACCGCGCCCCAGGGGTCGCACGACGAGGCGAGAGCGAGGCTGTTCGCCGCGGTGCCCGTCGCCACGGGGAACACGGTGACCGCCCGCTCGAAGATCTCCGAGAACGACGCGTCGAGGCGGTCGGTGGCGTCGTCCTCACCGTACGCACCGCCGAACCCACCGGCCTCACGCGCGAGCGCGTCGAGGATCTCCGGACTGACGCCGGCGCGGTTGTCGCTGGCGAATTTCAACGACGCCGCTCAGGACCGGCGGGAGACCGCGATGTCGACCATGTCCTCCATGATCCTGGTGAGCTCGTAGTCCTTCGGCGTGTAGACGCGGACGATGCCGGCCGCGAGGAGCCTCGGCTGGTCCTCGACAGGGATGATGCCACCCGCCACCACGGGGACGTCGACGCCTTCCTCGCGGAGGAGGCGCACGACCTCGGGCACGAGCTCGAGGTGGCTGCCCGACAGGATCGACACGGCGACGAGCTCGACGTCCTCGTCGCGGGCCGCGGCGGCGATCTCGGCCGGTGTGAGCCGGATGCCCTGGTAGATGACCTCCATGCCCGCGTCGCGTGCGGCCACCGCGATCTGCTCGGCACCGTTGGAGTGCCCGTCGAGGCCGGGCTTGGCGATGAGCACTCTCGGTGGCCCGCCCGGGAGCTCCCGCACTCGGTCGGCCACGGCGCGCAGCCCCTCGGATCCCCCGGCGGCTCCGGTCGCCGCGCCGACGCCGGTCGGCGCCCGGTACTCGCCGAACACGTCACGCAGCACGCCGGCCCACTCGCCGGTGGTCCCACCGGCCCGGGCCAGTGCGATGGTGGCCGGCATGATGTTCTCGTCGGTCCCGGCGACTCGTGCGAGCTCGTCGAGCGCCCGCTTCACCTCGTCCGTATCGCGTCCCGCTCGCCACTGGGCGACGTCCGCGATCATCTCGTCCTGCACGGTTGGGTCGACCCGCAGGATCGAGTCGTCACCGTCGAGGGGTGACGCCGCGGTCTCGGTGAAGGCGTTGAGGCCGACCACGACCTGATCTCCGGACTCGATGCGGCGCAGGCGTTCGGCGTGGCTCCGCACCAACCGGCCCTTCATCTCATCGATCGCCTCGAACGCGCCGCCGAGGGCGAGCACGTCGTCGAGCTCGGCAACCGCCGCGTCGACCAGGTCGGCCGTGCGTGCCTCGATCACATGGGAACCGTCGAAGATGTCCTCGTACTCGAGCAGGTCGGTCTCGTAGGCAAGCACCTGCTGGATGCGAAGCGACCACTGCTGGTCCCACGGCCGGGGGAGGCCGAGCGCCTCGTTCCAGGCGGGGAGCTGCAGCGATCGGGCGCGGGCCGAGCGTGACAGCGTCACGCCGAGCGCCTCGAGCACGATGCGTTGGACGTTGTTCTCGGGTTGGGCCTCGGTGAGCCCGAGCGAGTTCACCTGCACTCCGTAGCGGAACCGGCGGGCCTTCGGGTCGGTCACGCCGTAGCGCTCGAGGGTGATCCGGTCCCACATGCTGGTGAAGGCCCGCATCTTGCAGACCTCCTCGACGAAGCGGATCCCGGCGTTGACGAAGAACGACACCGAGGCGACCACCTCGGCCATCCGTTCGGGGGGCACCTGGCCCGAGTCGCGCACCGCGTCGAGCACGCCGATGGCAGTGGCGAGCGAGTAGGCGAGCTCCTGGGCGGGCGTCGCCCCCGCCTCCTGCAGGTGGTAGCTGCAGACGTTCATCGGGTTCCAGAGCGGGACCTCGGTGTTGCAGTACGCGAACATGTCGACGATGAGACGTCGACTGGGAGCCGGCGGGAAGATGTAGGTGCCCCGGGACAGGTACTCCTTGACGATGTCGTTCTGGGTGGTGCCCCGGAGCCGGTGCGAGTCGACGCCGTGCTCGGCAGCGTTGGCCACGTAGAGGCCGAGCATCCACGCCGCCGGGGCGTTGATCGTCATCGACGTGTTCATCTCGTCCTGCGGGATGCCGTCGAGCAGCGTGCGCATGTGGCCCAGGTGGGCCACGGGGACCCCGACCTTGCCGACCTCTCCCTTCGCCATCAGGTCGTCGGGGTCGTAGCCGGTCTGGGTGGGCAGGTCGAAGGCGATCGAGAGCCCCGTCTGTCCCCTCGCCAGGTTCGTCCGGTAGAGCTCGTTCGATGCGGCTGCGGTCGAGTGACCCGAATAGGTCCGCATCAGCCAGGGTCGATCCCGGTCCATCAGGTCATTGTGCCGGTTCTCCCGCTGCGCGGACGAACTGTGCCCGCCGGTTCTCCCGCTTCGCGGACGAACTGTGCCCGGACGCGGGACGACCCGCCGGGAGGGAGTTGGCGGGTCGTCTCAGTGAAGCTCGGGGGCGGAGTGGAGGCCACATTGGCGCCAGCACCCTGGAAAGCGCTGGTGGCGATGCGTTTGGAGGGAGATTGCAGTGTCCTCCACTCCATTGCCCCGGCTGTGTTGTGCACCGGTGGGGGCGATTCCACCGGTATGCGTAGTATCGCCCCATCGGCGCCGAAACTTAAGAGCCAAGTTCGGTCATTGTCACAGTTTCTGCAGATAGGAAACGGCTTTCACTTCGGTATCAGAGATGAACCCCCTCGGCGATGACCTCATCCCCTGGATGCTGCTGGCGTTCGGCGGCGCCTTGGTGGTGGGCAATCTGCTGGCCCTGGTCCGGCCGCCTCGTCCCGAGCCGGGCTCGCTCGACGCCCCTCCCGAACGGCCGCCACTCGCTCGAGCGCTGGGCCTCGCGGCGCTGGGCGCGGTCGCCGCGATCTGGGCGATCGCGAGCCTCGTCCGCTGAGCAGCCTCAGCTGAGGAGCGGAGACGAGAAGCCCGAAGGGCGAGCCTGAGTCGAAGCGACGAGGCCATCAGGGTCAGGGCGTGTAGACGCCGAGTGTGGACATCACCGTGAGGGCCGCCAGCCCGGTGCCACAGAGGGTCAGGACTCCCCACATGACCCTCTCGTCCTCGGACACCCGTGCCAGGGCCACGACGAACGGGAACGCCATCAGCCCGTACCGGCCGATCGAGTCGATGTTCACCGCGCTCAGCGCCACGACCAACGTCACGGCCGCGTAGGCCCACCACGCCACCCGCTGGGTCCGGATCGCCACGATCAGCAACGCGATGAACCCGAGCGCGAACACCAGGTTGGGCGCGTCGAGCTGCGAGGTGGTGACGAAGGTGTGCACGCCGTCCCACAAGCGGGTGAACGGGTCCTGGAACCCGGCGCGCAGCTCACGCTGGATGCGCACCGGTTCGAGCCAGTCGCCGTACTCGCCGCCGACCCAGAACAGGTACATGAGCGCCCCCACGACCGGCGACGCGATCGCCGCGAGACGCGACAGGACTGATCCGCCTCGCCCGCGGGAGAGCCAAGCCTCGATCGCGAACGGGACGATCAGCAGCACACCGACGGGGCGGGTGAGCCCGGCCACCGCTCCGAAGCCCGCCGCCCACCACCACCGATCGCGTCGGATGAACAGGAAAGCGACGAGTGACGCGGCGAGTGCGACGCTCTCCCCGTAGGCGAGGACGAAGATCCCGGCGGCCGGGAAGACGGCGAGCAGCCACATGCTGCGCCGAGCCAGGTCGACGTCGCCGGTCTCCTCCTCGACGAGGCGTCGCAACAGCAACAGGCACACGTACGCGGCGGCGTTCGAAACGAGGACCAGCGTGAGGCCGACCCGGCCACCGAGCGGCCAGGCGAGGATCTTCGCGAGCCCCGGGTAGAAGGGGAAGAACCGCAAACCCTCGCGGGCGACGCTGTCGTAGCCACCGTTCGCGATGGCCCAGTAGAAGGTGCCGTCCCAGGTGATCAGCTTCTGCTGGAGGTGGAGCGTGTCGCGCAGCTCGAGCACCGACGCGATCGCGTCCGCGGCGGCATAGCCGATGCCCACCACGACCCTGGCGACCAGCCACGCGACGAAGGCCTCGCCGAAGGCGAGCCGGGAACGCACCGGGCCCGCAGGGCGCATGAACGACGGCGTGCTCATCCGAACCCACTCATCCGAGCTCGCTCATCCGAACCGGTAGAGGTTCATGGGCTCGTAGAAGTCATCGGAGCTGACCTGCACCAGCAGCGAGCTCGGCCGAGCCGCACCGAGGGCGGAGATGACCGCCGGACACTGGCCCTCGAGCGTGCGGTAGGAACTGTTCTCCACGAGGAAGATCGGTCGGTCGCCGGCCCGTTCCAGCAGCTCCCCGGCGAACGCCTCAGGATCGTTGTCCTCGTTCCGCTCCGCGTAGTCGACCCAGTCCACGCGCTCAGCCGAGTCGAACCGTGGATAGGTCACGACCTCCCATCGTCCGTCGACCGCGCGCAGCACCGCCGGCCCGAGCTGGTCGGGGCAGGTGACGACGAGCGCGTCGCCCGGGTCGGAGCGGGCGATCGAGTCGGTGACGTCCTCGGCCTGGCTGCGGGTGAAGGTGAACGCCACGCCGAGGCCGACCAGCGACAGCACGAGGAACACCCCGAGCGCCACGTTGCGGGCGACCTTGCCCCGGATGTGATCGAGGCCGAGTGCCACGAGCAGGACGTAGAAGGGATAGAAGACCGCGGCGTAGCGCGAGGCGAACGTGCTGCGGGTGAGCAGGCCGATCACCGACGCGATGCCGACCGTCATTGCCAGTAGCGCCGCGGGGATCCGTGCCTCGACCTGGGTGCGCAGATCGAGGTCGATGTGCCAGTCGTCGATGCCGCGGCCGAACACACCGATGGCGAGCAGCACCACGCTGAACAGCATCAGCACCTGAGGCTCCGAGAACGGGCCGCCGGAGAAGTCGGTGAGCGCGGTCACCACCAGCGTCGCCGGACGGAAGGGCTTGGCCCACGGCGTGCCGGTTCG
>DATEEV010000144.1:0-8675 GCA_035281005.1 Microthrixaceae bacterium
GTCGCCGTGTTCACGTCCGACACCTGCGGGACCTGCCAGGGCGTGTGGGAGCGGACGCGGCCGCTGGCGAGCGACGCCGTCGCCGTGCAGGAGCTCGAGTACGGCGCCGAGCGGGCGCTCCACGACCGCTACGGCATCGACACCGTCCCCGCCACGCTGGTGGTGGACGGCCAGGGCGTGGTGGCGGCCAGCTTCATCGGCCCGGTGACGGCGACCGACCTGTGGGCAGCCGTGGCCGAGGCCCGCGAGCCGGGCAGCACGCCGGGGGCCTGCGGGTAGCTACTCGGGCTTCGTGTCGGTGGTGGCGTGCACCGGATCGGCGCTGAAGCTGCCGGACCCCTCGCCCCGCCCGTTGGAGGCGTGCCACTCGCCGAACTCCTCGACAGCCGACCGGCCCTCGCGCCCGAGGGCCACGAGCCGGTACACCTCGGAGCCGTCGATCGTCTCGTGCTCGAGCAGGGCCCGCGCCACGAGGTCGAGCGAGTACCGATGGTCGGTGAGGGTCTCGTGGCAGCGCTCCTCGCAGTGGCGCAGCACCTTCTCGACCTCCTCGTCGATCACCCTCGCGGTCTCGTCGCTGTAGTCGCGGGTCGACAGCATGTCCTCGCCGAGGAACACCTGACCCTGCGAACCCCACGCCATGGGGCCGATCCGGTCGCTCATCCCCCACTCGCGGACCATCTTGCGGGCCCGCTCGGTGGACACGACCAGGTCGTTGTTCGCGCCGGTCGACACGACACCGAACACCAGCCGCTCGGCGATCCGGCCGCCCATCGCGACCACGATCGACTCCTCCAGGTAGTCCTGGTCGTAGGAGTGGCGGTCCTCCGCCGGCAGCTGCTGGGTGACGCCGAGCGCCATGCCCATCGGCAGGATCGTGACCTTGTGCAACGGGTCGGCATGGGGCAGCACCGCGGCACAGACCGCGTGGCCCGCCTCGTGGTAGGCGGTGAGCTCCTTCTCGCGCTCGGACAGCACCATCGACTCGCGCCGCTGACCCATCAGCACCCGGTCGCGCGCGTACTCGAAGTCGTCGTTGGTGATCTCCTTGCCGCCCCGGCGCACGGCGTGGAGCGCCGCCTCGTTCACGAGGTTCGACAGGTCGGCGCCGGACATGCCGGGGGTGCCCCGGGCGACGATGTCGAGGTCGAGCTCGGGGATCAGACGCTTGTGGCGGACGTGCACGTCGAGGATCTGTCGGCGGTCCTCGAGCTCGGGGAGCGGCACCACGACCTGGCGGTCGAAGCGGCCCGGGCGCAGCAGCGCGGGGTCGAGGATGTCGGGGCGGTTCGTCGCGGCCATCATCACGATGCCCTCGGTCGCCTCGAAGCCGTCCATCTCGGACAGCATCTGGTTCAGCGTCTGCTCACGCTCGTCGTGGCCGCCGCCCAGGCCCGCCCCGCGCTTGCGGCCGATCGAGTCGATCTCGTCGATGAAGATGATCGCCCGGCCGAGCTTGCGGGCCGACTCGAACAGGTCACGGACCCGGCTGGCGCCCACACCGACGAACATCTCCATGAAGTCGGAGCCCGACACCGACAGGAACGGCACGCCGGCCTCGCCGGCCACCGCACGGGCGATGAGGGTCTTGCCGGTGCCCGGAGGACCGACGAGCAGCACGCCCTTGGGGATGCGCGCGCCGATCTCGGCGAAGCGCTCGGGCTCTTTGAGGAACTCGACGACTTCCTTGATCTCCTGCTTGACGCCTTCGTAGCCCGCGACGTCGGCGAAGGTGGCCGCCGGCCGTTCGGTCGTGTAGGTCTTCGCCTTCGATCGGCCGATCGACATGATCCCCGACATCTGGCCCTGCGCCCGTCGTTGCATCCACACGAAGAAGCCGATGAGCAACAGGATCGGCAGCGCGATCTGGATCAGCGGGCCGATGATCGACGGCTCGGGCGAGACGAACTCGAGGTCGACGCTCTTCTCCTTCAGGAGAGCCAGCTCGGCCTCGGTCGGCTCGGGGCTCGCCGTGGACACGAATTCCTGCCCGGAGGTGGTCTCGCCGGTGATCGTTCCGTCGATCGTGTTCCACGAGACGGACTTGACCTGGCCGTCCTCGACCTTGGAGGTGAACTCGCTGTAGGTGATCTCGGAGCCGGTGGAGCGATCGAGCATCAGGGACGACAGGATCGATCCGACCACGATCACGACGAGGATCCACAACGTCCAGCGCGGCAGGCCCTGCTCCATTCGCCCGGCCGGCCGCTGGGGCGGCTGGGGGTCGGAAGGGTCGGGCGGCATGGCCTCAGCCTAGAAGTTCCAACCGAGAATTCCGAAGCGCCCCCCAAAGCAATGCCACACATCCCCGGTGTGACCGGACCGCGCGGATACGGTGAGCGGCCGATGACGAGGATCTGTGCCCGACCCGGGTGCCGCCAGAGCGCCGTTTCCACGTTGAGCTACGCGTACGACGATCGGCTGGCCTGGATCGATGCACTGGCTCCCCAGGCGCATCCGATGACTCATGATCTGTGCCCCGAGCACACCGACGGGCTCCGCGTGCCCCGCGGGTGGTCGGTCCGCGACAGCCGGCAGATGTCCGAGCACGACGTCGACGACCACCGCATCTCGGCCTGACCAGGCTGGAGCTCGTCGCGTGACCCGCCGGTGGGGACTGCTCGACGCCGTCCTGGCCGTCGCAGTGGCGATCCTCGGCGGCTCGATCGTCGCCGGCATCGTCGGGGGGGACGACACGCTGGCCCAGCGGTTCCTGATCAACGTGCCGTTGTGGCTCGCCTACGTCGGGGTGCCGCTCTGGGCCACGACGACCAAGGGCGACGGCCCGGTCGAGGAACTCGGCCTGCGGTTCGCCCCGATCGACGCGCTGATCGGCCTCGTGGCCGGCACCGCGCTGCAACTCGGCGTCATCCCGCTCATCTACTGGGCGCTCGGCGATCTCGTCAGCCAGGCCGAGCTCGAGGAGCCGGCCCGTGAGCTGGTCGACCTCACCGACGGCCCCGGCTGGGTGCTGCTGGTGATCATGGTGCTGGTGCTGGCACCGTTCGCGGAGGAGCTGTTCTACCGGGGCCTCATCATGCGGTCGGTCGCGCGGTTGGTGCCGATGTGGGTGTCGGTGATCATCACGGCCGCGCTGTTCGCGCTCATGCACTTCCAGACCGTCCAACTTCCCGGCCTGTTCGCCTTCGGCCTCGCGGCCGGTGCGCTCGCGGCCTGGACCGGCCGGCTCGGCACGTCGATGGCGACCCACTTCGTGTTCAATGCCTGGGCCATCTGGGAGGTGGCCCGCCTGTGATCGAGAGGGCGTGATCGGCGCGGATCCGGTGCCCGGGCATGGGTCATTCGGCTCATTCCGGGCCGTGGCGCTCAACTGTCGGCGCCAGAGGACGATCGAGAAGAGAGGCGGAGGACCCGGTCCTGTCGCCTGTACCCCCGCACCGCACCGTGCACCGCACCCGGCGCACGGCCTGCACGTCGACAGGAGCGCACCCCATGGCGAAGGCCGCACCCACCGCCGAACCCGTTCGGACCCGGGCGGCGAGCGCTGCCCCGGGGATCCAGGACCCGATGCTCGTCGAGGCTCCCACGAGGGTCGACGAGCGCTGCGGGTGCGGCGAGACGCTGGTGCGCATCGACCTGCTCATCGACGGCGACGACATCACCATGCGGAGCTGTTCAGTCTGCGATCGTCGTCGCTGGCACCGCGGCGGGGAGCAGGTGGAGTTGCGGGTCGTCCTCGCCGATCTCTCCTCGTCGCCCACCCGCTATCGTCGCGACCTGGCCAGTCGCTGAAGTACGTCCCAGGTCGTCGTCCGACCTGCCGGGACGTCACCTCGGCTGCATGACACGATGATCGGGAGATGGAAGGCGACGAGCTGACACCGCGCGCCGGCCCGCCTTCCAGCGGGTGGACGGTGCTGGAGCAACCGGACGCGACCCCCGATCCCTACGACCTCGAGGCCGAGGCCTCGGGCGACGCGCCGGGGGACACGCCCGTGGAGCCCGTGCCGCCCTGGTGGTGGCCGCTCAGCTCGTACCCGGGCGAGGACGAGGCGCGACGGTGGTTGCGGCTGTTCGTCGGCCTGCTCGTGGTCGTGGGGTGCGGTGCGTATGTGTTCTGGATCGTCCACCCGGAACTGGTGCTCCGCAACACCACACCGACCGGGGGCGACATGGGGGCCCACGTCTGGGGCCCCGCCTACCTCCGGGATCACCTCCTGCCCAACCTACGACTCACCGGATGGACGCCGGACTGGTACGCGGGGTTCCCCGCGTACACCTTCTACATGGTCGTGCCGAGCCTCGCGATCGTGCTCCTCGACATCGGCCTGGTGCCGTGGTGGGCGTTCCCCGTGGTGGCGGTGGTCGCCGGCTGGCTGATCCTGCGCGCCCGCCGCATCACGCGGCCCGAGCTGCGGGTGCTCGCCTACGCGGGGTGCGTCGTCGGCGCGCTCGCCCTCGTCGACTTCCCGTACAACATCTCGTTCAAGGTCGTCGCGTGCGCGGGCATCGTCACCCTCCCGGGTGCGATCTGGTTCTTCGGGCGGAGTCTGAAGCTGCGCTTCGCCGGGCCCGAGCTGATGGCGCTCGCCACGATCCTGTTCCTGTGCGACAAGTCGCTGTTCCACATCTACGGCGGCAACATCGCCTCGACGATGGCCGGCGAGTTCGCCTTCTCGATCTCGCTCACGCTCGCCTTCCTCTTCCTCGGCGTCGTCGCCCGCGGGATCGCCACCGGCAAGTACGCGGCATGGGGTGCGGTGCTGCTCGCGGGCTGCGTGCTGTGCCACGTCATCCCCGCGGCCTTCGCGCTGGTCGGCGCCGTGGTGCTGCTGGCGCTGCGTCCCACCAAGCGCGCCCTGGTGTGGGGGTTGAAGGCGGGCGTCCCCGGCATCTTGATGGCCTCGTTCTGGTACCTGCCCTTCTACCTGAACCGCGCCTACATGAACGACATGGGCTGGGAGAAGCTCGGGCCGATCCTCGGCGCGGACAATGTGAAGCGCGACAACCTCACCGAATACCTGCGCTACCTGTTGCCGTTCGCCCCGCACCAACAGGACTCCGGGACCACCGTGATGGACCCGAACATGTTGCACGGCAAGGTCGTGTTCGTCCTGGCCCTGATCGGCATCGTCCTGTCGCTGGTGATGGTGGTGCGCGCCGGCATCTTCTTCACATTGATGACCGCCGCATCCGCCCTCGCGTTCTGGCTGATGCCCCAGGGTCGCTTCTGGAACGCGCGGGTCCTGCCCTTCTACTACCTGAGCATCTACCTCCTCGCGGCGATCGGGGTGTGGCTCGTGATCCGGGCGGTCGTCCTCATCGTGAGCGGCGAGCGGGAACGACCTCCCGACTGGCTCGGGGTCACGACGATCGGCGTGGTGTCGGTCGTGGTCTTCGTGGCGATGGGCATGGCCTTCCGGACGTTGCCGGGCGGGCGGGTCGAGACCGACGCGGCAGGCGTCACCACCTACGAGTGGGGCCCGTTCCACTCGACCTACACGGACGGCGTCGTGCGCGGCTGGGCTCAGTGGAACTTCTCGGGCCTCGAGGGCAAGGGGGACGACTGGGTCGAGTTCAAGGGCCTCCTCGACGAGATGAACCGGGTCGGTGCCGACCAGGGCTGCGGGCGGAGCCTCTGGGAGTACGACGACGAGTTCCTCGGCAAGTACGGCACGCCGATGGCGCCGATGATGCTGCCGTACTTCACCGACGGGTGCATCGGCTCGCAGGAGGGCCTCTACTTCGAGGCGTCCTCGACCACGCCGTTCCACTTCATCATGCAGGACGAGCTGTCCGCGAGCTGCTCGTGCGCGCAGCGCTTCGACATCTTCGACATCAAAAGCCCCTACAGCGGCCTCGACATCGACTCGGGGATCAAGCACCTGCAGATGCTCGGCATCCGCTACTACCTGGCGTTCAGCGATCGGGCCAAGGCCGCCGCCGACGCCGATCCCCGCCTGAGCCAGGTCGGGGAGTCGGGCCCGTGGAAGGTCTACGAGGTCGCGGACACCCCGATGATCGAGGGCCTCGACCAGGAGCCGGTGGTCTGGTCCGACGTCGAGGACCCCATCCACTCGTGGGCCAAGCCGGCGGTCGAGTGGTTCGAGAACGAGGCGAAGTGGGGCGTGCAGCGCGCCTCGGATGGCCCGGAGTCCTGGCAACGTGTCGACTCCGCCGCGGAGGCGCCGTCCACACCGATCGTCCCGGCGGAGGTGAGCAACGTCGAGGTCGACCGCGACTCGATCAGCTTCGACGTCGACCAGGTCGGTCGACCGGTGCTGATCCGCACGTCGTACTTCCCGAACTGGGACGTCGAGGGAGCCGAGGGCCCGTACCGGGTCGCTCCCAACCAGATGGTCGTCGTGCCCACGAGCACGCACGTCGAGCTCACCTACGGTCGCAGCGGCATCGAGCTCCTGTCGCTGCTGCTGTCACTCGTCGGGATCGGGCTGGTGGTGATCCTCATCCGTCGCGGGGATCCCGCGCCGCACGAGCCCTACGAGTTCCCCGGCGATCGACTCGAGCGCCGTCGCCGGCGTGACCGCGGCGAGGGTTCCGACGACGAGGCCCACGATGACGTCGCCGAAGCGTCCGACGCCGTGGAGGCCGACGACGCGGAGGCCGCTCCCGTGTTCGCCGGGGCCGCTCCCGGGGCTGCTGCTGTGCCCATCACCGCGGACACGTCGACCGTGGCTGGCGAAGACCCGGGACCGGACTGACGTCGGGGTGATGGGGACGTCGCCGGGATGAAGCTGCTGCGACGTTTCGTCGGGGTCGGTGCGTTCGTCACCGTGCTCGACATCGTGCTCCTGGTCGTGTTCGTCCAGGCGTTCGACATGACGCCGGTCTGGGCCGACGCGGCCGCCATCGCGATCGCGACCGTCGCGTCCTACGCCGGTCACCATCTCGTCCACTTCGAGGCCGACCCCTCACGACGCTGGTACCGGAACCACCCGCAGTTCGTGGCGACCTCGATCGCCGCCGCCGCCGTCGACATGGCGGTGCTGTGGCTCGTCACCGGCGGTGCCGACGAGATCGCGACCCGGTGGCTGGTGCCGGCGAAGCTGCTGTCACTCGCCACGGCGCTGGTGGTGAGGATCGTGTTCTACCGGTGGGCGATGTTCGAGGAGATCCGCGGCGATCAGCAGGTCCCCGCCGAGCGACCGTCACCGCCGGGGCAGTTCCGCCTGAGCGTGGTGATCCCTGCCTTCAAGGAGGAGGCCGGCATCGGCGCCACCGTCGCACGGGTGCGCGAGGAGCTCGACGCGATCACGCGGAGCGGTGGCCTCGAGGTGATCGTGGTCGACGACGGCTCGCCGGACCAGACCGCCGCTCGTGCCACCGACGCCGGGGCCGATCAGGTCATCCGGCTCGAACGGAACTCCGGGAAGGGTGCGGCGGTGCGCCGGGGCATGCTCGCGGCGCGCGGCCGCTGCGTCGCGTTCACCGACGCCGACCTGTCGTACGCGCCGGCGCAGATCGCGGGGCTGCTCGAGCGGATCGAGGAGGGCTGGGACGTCGTGGTCGGGAGCCGCAAGCACACCGACACCACGACCCTCGTCGCCGCGCGCCGCCTCCGTGAGGTCGGCGGGCGGATCATCAACCTGCTCACCTCGATGGTGCTGCTCGGCCAGTACCGCGACACGCAGTGCGGGTTGAAGGCCTTCCGCTCGGACGTGGCGCGACTCGTGTTCGCCCGCACGACGATCGACGGCTTCGCGTTCGACGTGGAGGTGTTCCACCTCGTCGAGCGCTATCGACTGACGCTGTGCGAGGTGCCGGTCGAGGTCGTGAACTCGTCGCGGTCGACGGTGAAGGTCGTGCGCGACGCGCTCCGGCTCGTTCGCGACCTGTTCCGCATCCGCCGCCAGGGTCGCGCCGGGGGCTACGAGGTGACCGCGGCCGACCTGCCGTCGACGCTCGACGGTGTGCGGCGCGAGCTCGCCTGATCAAGGGCGAGGCTTTGCCGTTCAGGCTCGGTCGCTGGCGCTCCCTGCTTCACTACGGAACCTCGACGGGTTCGGTTGCCGGGCCGGACCGGCTGCCGGCCCGCCGGCGCGGCCCGGGTACCATCGGCGCCCCATGACGGACTACGGAGCGATCTTCAAGGCCTACGACGTGCGCGGCATCGTGCCCGACCAGTTCGACCCCGTGATGGCCCGGGAGATCGGTGCCGCGTTCGCCCGGTTCGTCACGTCGGACAGCACCGGACCGGCACCCGACCGGGTGCTGGTGGCTCGGGACATGCGCCCCTCCGGCATCGACATGGTGGCGGCGTTCGCCGAGGGCGTCACCTCCCAGGGCGTCGACGTCGTCGACCTCGGCCTGGCCTCCACCGACCTGCTCTACTTCGCGGCCGGCACCCTCGACGCCCCCGGGGCGATGTTCACCGCGTCGCACAACCCGGCGCAGTACAACGGCATCAAATTCTGCCTCGCCGGCGCCCGCCCGGTCGGCGAGGAATCGGGTCTCTTCACGATCCGCGACTCCGCCGCGGCCGGAGTGCCGCCACGGGGCGAGCCCGGCACGGTCAGCGAGTCCGACCAGCTCGGCGCCTTCGCCGACCACGTCCGGTCCTTCGTCGACCTCGACGCACTGTCACCGCTGCGGGTCGTCGCCGACACCGCGAACGGGATGGGCGGCCTCGTCGTCCCCGTCGTGTTCGACGGCCTGCCGTTCAGCCTCGACCTGATGTACGGCGAGCTCGACGG
>DATEEV010000145.1:0-7189 GCA_035281005.1 Microthrixaceae bacterium
ACGCGAAGCACGACGAGCCCACAAACGACGCCTCTCGAACCTGGTCATACGCCGACTCTGGGCCGACCACGCCGCACGAACTCAACCCGACCACCCCCAGCTCGCACTCGCCGCTTGACAAAGAAGCATCAAGTTGCGCAAAGCGCAACTTGCAGGGGCCGCGATGTCAGCTCGTCCGGGACTCGACGGTGAGCACATCGACGTCACGGAAAGTGCCGTCGTCGGAGATCAGTTCGGTCTCCAAACGGATCGCCGTCGCTGCGATCCACCGGTCAGCCTCGTGCAGCTTCTGGCCGAGCGGGTGGCCGTCGGCCTCGCAGACCGCGCGTAGATCGGCATAGATCGACATCAACCGGTCGTCGGGCTGCACACCACGAAGCGAGCCAGATCCGGTCCAGCGCGCGACGGCGCAGCTCACCCCAGCGGGCCTTGATCACCCCGAACCGCAGTTCGGTGATCGTCGCGAACGACACGACGATCGGTCGCGCAGCGATCAACGATGCGAACTCCTCGGCCGGCCCGGGCAATCGTGCAGCGCTCACCAGCGCCGACACGACCATGGTGTCGACGACAACCGGCGCCGACGACGCGCTCACCGCTCAGCGAGTGCTTGCTGGAACGCTTGCCACTCCTCGTCGGTGAGGCCCTCGATCTCCAGTTCCTCTGCAGTCGGAGCGGGACGCGCACGTCGCAGGGCCTCATCAGGAGACAACACCGTCAGCCCGTCGGTGCCATCCGAATGCGATGCCATGGACATGAGCCCGAGCGTACCGTCCGAGTCCGCATCCGCCCCGGGCAACGTCCGCTTTGCGGACGTTGCCCGTCTGTGCCACTCCCTGCCACGGTGCCCGAGCGCCGACGCGAGCCAGGCGACATGGGGTTGGCGGTTGCCCCACCGTGTGCGCTCCAAGCTTCACCATGGTGCGACCCTGCGGATCGCTGTGCAGAGGGCATCGAACGGGGTACCGGCCTCGCCGCGTCGGCGCGGCCTTGGTCCCGGTGCGGCACAATCCTCGCCGTGCGCCTCGTTCTCGTCGTCGCTGCGGTGGTGCTGGTGCTCCTCGCGAGCGCGTGTGGCGACGAGCGCAGTGGGCGGCCGGTGCCCTCTGACACGCCGACCGGATCGACCGAGGCGTCACCGTTCGTAGTGGAGAACCCCCCGAAGGGCATGACGCTGAAGACCGCAGGCGCAGCTGAGACTCGCCAGAGCTGGGGCGACGACACGATGGGCACGGACGAGCCCACCACAGTGCTGGTTCCAGATGGCGTCTCGCACCCCACCGCTGACGACGCAGTGGTGGTCAGCGTGACGGGGTTCGAGGGGTATCAGGGCGGTCTGAATCAGGCGAGCCGCTGCTACACGGCCGACGAGAAGGAGTTCGAGGTCGATGGTCGCAGCGCCATCTACTGCGCGCCGTTGGCCGATCCCCCCGCTGACCAACCATGGCGAGCGCGGGGGGATCTGGTCGTCGTTCGCGGTGACGACCTCGCGGTTCGGGTGGCGGCACCCGCCAACTGGGAGCGCGAGGCGATGGTGCGCGTCGCTCGCGCCACCACTCCGGCGGACGATCATGCGCTCGCCCCTCACGTCGAACCACCAGCGGGGTGGCACGTGTTCAACCACACCGACGTGGACGGCCTCCCCGGGAATTGCTGCGATCAATCGTCCCTGGGCACGACGCCCGAAGCTGGGCCTCACCGGCGCTTCTCGATCGTGTGGTGGGGGCCCACGACCAATGACTGGATGGCCGCGGTGTCGGTGCGCGGCACCGCCATGTCGGACGCCCAACTCGCGCCGTCGAAGACTGCATCCAGCAGTGACTCGTCGCCGGTCGTCACGACGCGTCTCTCCAACGGCGATCACGTTGTCGTGTATGGATACGGCGCTGGCGCGGACCCCGAGCTGCGCGCCGCGGTCGCCCGCTCGGCACGACCGGCGACCGACGAGGAGTGGGAGGGACTCCGCGCTCAGATCTCGAGCCAGGGACTACGCCCGGACCCTGGCCGACACGAGCTGGCCCGTGGGACCTCCAACGGGGTCGAGTGGCTCTGGCAAGACCGTCGCGCCGACCAGCCCGCACCCGTGACACTCGGCGGAGGTCCGGGTTATCCGACCACCGGCAACACCGCCGACACCTGCCTCACAACGGCGGCCGACCTGACCTGCGCAACCGTGTCCGGGGCCTTCTCCGACCTCGTCTACTGGTCGTCCCGCGATGCAGAGGTCAGCACCGCACCCGCGACGACGGCGGCCGGAACCTCCCAACCGATGGTCGGCCCCTTCCTCATCGTCGTCACGGACAAGCCCGCCAGCGGAGTGCATGTAACCGGACCCGGCATCGACGCCCAAGCTCAACTGCTGCCCGTGCCCGGCGAGACCACCCGGCGCGCCGCGATCGTGTTCACCGACTCGCCCGTGTCAGGCGTCCTATCGAGGTGCGCATCGCCGAACCCGCCGCCGGGTGGCTCCACCATCGAACTCACCGATCCCGACGGCCGACCGATGCCCTGTTCGTGAACAGCCCGTAGTTGCCCCTCGCGGAGGTGGTGTGCCTCCATCCCGCTGCTATGGGGCACCAGACCTCATGTCTTCGAGGAGCTGAACGGCTTGCTCCTGGGCGGCCGCGAATGTCTCAAACGACTCTGTCGACACGAGCGGCTGCGTGCCAGACATGAGCTCCGGCCGACCCTGCCTGACGGTCACCACCCACCGGCTGTCCCTGTGGAGCAGACGGCTCGACCAGCTCGCCAGCCACAGAAGGGCGTCCCACCCGTTGGAACCGAACGCGTGGATCCGATTGCGACCGACGCCCACGGTGAACACGCCGTTCGTCGTCATTACTGCCGTCGCCGAAATCGAGGGCTTGGTGGCGTCCGGCTTCAGCTGCTTGCCACCAATCATCTCCGCAGTTTGACCCCACCCAAATTGCGCAGCTACCGCCCTGAGTGCTGAGCGCGCTGACCGACTAACCGGCGATCTGGGGCAGCCGCGGCCTATAGCGGCGAGCAGTCGAGAAGAGACCCGAGCGCTGTCGCAGCACTCTCGGTCTCGGCACCGACGGTGAAGTCACCGCACTCGACGAAGTAGCGCGGCCCAAGGCTCCCGATGTCGACACCGAGGTCTTCCGCTCTGCTGGCAACCTCGTCCGTGAGCGCCTGGCGGTCCTTCACCCCTTCGCCGATCGCGGAGGCATCTTCATAGATGTCGGCCGTGACGGAGACCTCGTCACCGTCGATTTGGATCGTGCACGACACCGTGTCGATCCAGCGGTCTGATGACTTCGCGTCGAGCTGAACGTGGGGGTCGCACCCTCCAGCAAGTGAACTGAGCTTGTCGGCGACCGCCTCAGCCGTTGACCCGTTGAAGCCCCGTTCGATTCGAGGGGTTGAGTCGACCCCGCAGCCCGAAGCGAGGTGAAGCACGATGATCATCTGAACGATGAGTCTCCGCTTCGGAGTTCCTGGTCCCCACACTCAGCCGGAGGGTAGTGCTGCTGCGAGCCGAACGAAGTGCCCACTCGTGTCGAGGGGCGTTGCTCGCGATTGTCACGCACCCGGCGTTCTGTGGCACGGGCGACCGGGGTATCAAATCGGTCCGCGGTGGCTACCCCAGTTGTCGCGCTCCCACAACATGGTGTGAGCGATCGACCCCGCGGCACTCACGAGGGCCGCGTCGACGCTCTCGGTCGAACCGTCCCAGGGGTAGTAGCTCGTGTCACCGAGCACGCCGACGGTGATGGCGACACGGTCCTCTTCGAACTCGACTGTCGCTGACTCGATCGCCTGAATCGAGACCCGTCCTTCGGTGTGCGATCGCAGCATGGCGCGCAACCTCACCGCCGCATCCTGTCCCGCCAGATCGTCCACACGATCATCCTGTCCGAACACCGTGGACGCGTGGGCGGAATCGGCACGGCGAGTTTTGACCATCCCGTTCTGCCGATCGGCGTCCGTCGCTAACGGCACGGACCCGGCGTTCGCGGGCAGTCACGGCCCGGCTCGCCACCTGTCGTCCGCGAAGCGGATCGAGAAGTGCTCGCTCCAGTCGCAGGAGCAGCACTGCAGTATGTTCCGGACAGTCCACTCACGGGGCGGAGGGGCCGGATGCCCGACTGGAAACCCGTCGTGCTCGCACCGGTGTTGAGTGTCCTCTACTGGTTCATCGCCTACGGAGTCGCCGGCCAGGATGCGCCAGAGGGCGACACCACGTTTGCGTGGCTGCCATTCCTTCCGGTCATCGCTGGGTCCTTCTGGCTAGCGGCGGCGAGCATCGTCATCCTGATCGTCTGGCTGGACGGCCCGTTGTGGAGCCGTAAGTGGGTGCTCGCCGCCGCCATTGTGGCAACTGCCGGCAATCTGATCGGAGTGGTGTTGATCTATGGGGTGACGATGCTCTCGGTTGGTGTCGACGGCTGGCCGAATAACCCTCGGGCGGTCGGCGCACTGGTGATCGCCGGAGTCGTCTCGCTCCTTCCTATCGCATGGATCTGGCGCGCTCCGGGTCTCACCCCGGATTAGCATCATTCGGCTGGCGTGCCGGCCCCGCCTTCAACGGGCGGTTGACACCACCTTGTGGACCGCGGCATATGTGCTGTTACGGACATCGGCTACCGATGGGTTCGAGCGCTCCAGGCGTCACCCCACCTCGTCGCTGCGCCCCGCGAAAGGCCCTCGGCCGCTCCGACTCGGGCACGTCCGCCGTGATCCGGTCCATGCGAGAACCGAGGAACTTCAACCGTCTCGGTCGGTCACCATGGTTGCGCCGAACGGGTGATCCTCCAGGGTTGAGGGGTAGCCAAAAGGGTAGCCATAGTCCGCGATTTCTCCCGAACTGCGACGAACGGCTTCGAACGGAAGCCCCTGGAAACATTGCGCTTTCGTGGTCGCAGCCGTTCGCCGATGGCCGTCCGACCGAAATGACGCGCAGGGGGTCGGGGGTTCGAATCCCTCACGGCCCACTCAATGAACTCGGGGTTTCCGGCCTCGCTCGCCTGAGTGAGATGACAACTCCGAAGGGGTAGCCAAAGCCCCCGTGCGGGTGATTTGGTCGCTTGCTCAGTCCGCCAGCATCCGGCCGATGACTTGTGCAGCTTCGATCCGGCCGCGTGGTCGAACGGGTTAGTAGACCTCGGCGGTCATCCGGATCGGCGCGTGGCCGACGATGCTCGCGGCGACCTCGAGCGGAACGCCGGCCGCGGCCATGTTGGTGATCGCCGTGCGCCGAGCGGTGTGGAACGGTCGCTTCTCGAGATCTGCGGCCTTGCCGGCCGTACCACCAGCGGACAGTTGCGGTCCTGGATCGGTGAGCGGTCTCGGTGGTGAACACGAAGCCATGATCCCACCGTGGTCTTGCCCAGATCGGTATCGCAGCCGATGGTGCGACGACTCGAACGCTGAGTTCTGGGACCCATATGACGTGGCTCGAGCTGGTCTTCGCACGGGTGGAGCCCGCGTCCGCGGCTCGACCCGCCCGACGGATCACGCGCGCGGATGTCGAGGCCGTGCTGTTGGACGACGCCCCCGCCTACGTGTGCGGCTCGGCCGGCTTCGCCGAGGCGGCCAGCCAACTGCTCGTCGGCGCGGGTGTACCGGTGGAGCGCATCCGCGTCGACCGTTTCGGCCGGACCGGAGCGTGACCCCGAGGGCTCAGCCCTCGGCCTCGGACGCCAGCTCCAACCAGGCCTCCTCCGCGGCGGCGAGCTCCGCATCGACCTCGCTCAACGAACGGGTCACCTCCCCGAGCGCGAGATGGTCGGCGGGGTCTGTCGTGGCCAACCGATCCAGCGCCGCGTCGCGGCGTGTCTCGAGCTTGCGCATCGCCTTCTCGGACTCCTTCATCAGGAAACGCAACGTACTCGGGCTGCGGCGAGACGACCCCTCGGTCGTCGCTTCGCGCCGCGCCGGCCCTCCGACTCGAGCGGCCCGCGGCAAAGCGGGTCGCCGTCCGGCAGGTCGTCGAGCGCGTCGATCGGCCTCCCACGCGGCATACCCGCCGGGTACGCGGATCGCGTCGTGCGACTCGTCGATGACGATGACGTCGGCGACCGCCCGCTCGAGGAAGGCGCGGTCGTGGCTCACGACGACGAGCGCGCCGGGCCACTCGTCGAGGAAGTCCTCCAACGCGCGCAACGAGTCGATGTCGAGATCGTTGGTCGGCTCGTCCAGCAGCAACACGTTGGGTCGCCTCGCCAGGGTCAACAGCAGCTGCAGCCGTCGGCGCTCGCCACCCGACAGTGTCCCGATCGGCGCCCATTGGGTGTCGTCATCGAACCAGAACCGCTCGAGCAGCGCCGCGTCAGACCAGTTGGCGGTGCGGTGCGGTCCGGTGAGGGCATCGCGCACGCTCGTGGTCGGATCGAGCTCGATCCCGGTCTGGTCCCAGAGCTCGAGCTCCACGGTCGACCCGGCGACGACCCGACCCTCCGTCGGCGGCAGCCGTCCCGCGATCACCCGGAGCAGCGTCGTCTTTCCCGCGCCGTTCGGGCCCACCACGCCGAGGCGCTCGCGTGGGTCGAGCCGGAGCTCGACGTGACGGAAAAGCCAGGGCGCATCCGGCACCGGATGACGGAACCCGACGTCGTGCAGCTCGACGACCTGGTCGCCCAGTCGAGGCGTCTCGACGTGGAGGGGGAGCTCGCCGCGTCGCGCCGGGGCAGCAGCCGTGCCACCGACGACCGCGTTGGCAGCCTCGATCCGCGCCCTCGGTTTGGACGTCCGCGCTGGCGCGCCGCGACGCAGCCACGCCAGTTCACGGCGGGCGAGGTTGCGACGCACGACTTCGGCGGTGGCCATTGCCTCCTCACGAGCACCCTTGGCCTCGAGATAGGACTCGTAGCCGCCCTCGTGCACGTGGGCCGAACCCCGATCCAACTCGAGGATGCGGGTCGTCAACCGGTCGAGCACATGGCGATCGTGGGTGACGAGGATGAGGCCGCCTCGATGTGACGCCAGTCGATCCTCGAGCCAGGCGATGGCGTCGATGTCGAGGTGGTTGGTGGGCTCGTCGAGGATGAGCAGGACGGCGTCGTCGTCCGGGCCTCCGCCGGGCCCGACCGCGACCAGGGCGCGAGCCAGCGCGACCCGCTTCGCCTGGCCACCCGAAAGTCGGTCCGTTGGCGTGCCGGCCACGGCAGCCAGCCCCAGTCGGTCGAGCACCGCGTCGATCTCCCAGCCGCGTTCCGGATCGCCA